>CACWNZ010000149.1:7792-9602 GCA_902762335.1 uncultured Ruminococcus sp.
TACCTTTTTGGTGTTCTCGACGTGGCGGTCTACTCTGAGCGACAGAGTTTCCGTACCCTGAAGCAGCAGGAACGCCGCAAACGGAGATATTGCCGCGCCCGTATCACGAAGCAGGATAGCTCTGATATACGTTACGAATGCCGCCTTGCCTGCAACGTCTGCAAATGATGCGCCGTGATAGCTCGGATTCGGGGCTGCAATGGGAGCATATTTTCCGCTTGCCTTCCAATCAAAGCTGCCCGCCTCAACTATAACTCCGCCGAGGGTCGTGCCGTGACCGCCGATGAACTTTGTAGCCGAATGTACTACTATATCAGCGCCGTGCTCTATCGGTCTGATAAGATAGGGCGTACCGAAGGTATTGTCAACAACGAGGGGTATCCCGTGTGAATGCGCTATCTTGGCAACGGCGTCTATATCGGGAATATCGCTGTTCGGGTTGCCGAGAGTTTCTATATATATCGCCCTCGTGTTATCCTTTACGGCGTTCTCTACCTCGGCGAGGTCGTGAACGTCAACAAACGTTGTCTCTATGCCGTAAAGGGGCAGGGTGTGCGCAAGCAGGTTATAGCTGCCGCCGTATATGGTCTTTTGCGCTACGATATGACCGCCCGCCTGAGCAAGAGCCTGTATCGTGTAGGTTATAGACGCAGCGCCCGAGGCTACTGCAAGAGCTGCCGTTCCGCCTTCAAGAGCTGCTATTCTCTTTTCAAAAACGTCCTGCGTGGAATTTGTAAGTCTGCCGTAGATGTTGCCTGCGTCTCTCAGACCGAAGCGGTCGGCGGCGTGCTGTGAGTTATGGAAAACGTATGATGCCGTAGCGTATATCGGCACCGCGCGGGAATCCGTTGCGGGATCGGGCTGTTCCTGTCCTACGTGAAGCTGAAGTGTCTCAAATCTATAGTTACTCATTTTATCATTACCTCTTTCAGATTATATTATTATTTATGGTCGTAAAGCATGGTCTGCGCATCAACAACAGCGCATACTGCCGCACATTCGTCCGAATCTGAAATTATGCCTGAGTGCCTTGATTACAATGCTCATGATCCTTCCTCATTTCTATACATCACCTATGTGTTTGGTGTGCATTTACTATAACATGCTATTCCTATCTTGTCAATAGGTTTTTAATAATTTCTTTTTTTGTTTTTCTCAGGTTGCAATCCTGCGCTCAGTGTTCTATAATGATACTGTCTTAAAGAAGGGGGAGTCACCTTATGGGATCGTCAAAACGCAACGGAAAGATCGACCTGCTCAAGTTCATCTTTTCAATAGTCATCGTCATATTCCACTTCAACGTGGGAAATTATCATTATCAGCTTTTCTTCAAGGGCTATATAGCCGTCGAATTCTTCTTCGTAACCTCGGGCTTTCTGTTTGCCCGCTCTCTGTCAAGGATAGAATATAAAAAGGAAACGCTTATGACAGACAGCTTCGGCTTTATGAAAAAGAAATTCCTCTCTATCTTTCCCTATCATTTCTTTTTCTTCCTTGCCTGCTATATCTCACTGATAGTTCTGAGTCCGTCGGTATCTACTGCCATAACGCAGCTTTTCAAGTCCGTACCGGATCTTTTTATGATGCAGATGTCGGGCATAAGCAACATGGATATGCTGCGCTACGAATGGTACATCTCGGCTATGCTTATCGTAATGTTCATACTAACACCCATTGCGATAAAATACCGCAAAGCATTTCTTTACTACCTCTGTCCGATAATATTCGTTCTGCTGACGGGCTGGCTCTACAGACAGAAGCACGACATAAACTTTTCATCTCAGTGGAACGGCTTTTGCTTTATGGGCGT
>CACWNZ010000149.1:9608-10913 GCA_902762335.1 uncultured Ruminococcus sp.
TATGGGCGTACTGCGCGCGGCGGCAGAGATCTGTCTGGGCTGTATCTGCTATGCAGTATATGAGAAAAAGCTCTTCGACAGGCTGCCCAAGCTCTTGCTGCTTATAACAGAATTCGGCATATACGCCTTTATCCTGCTGTACTCGTGCAAATACTTCACCAAGGTGAACGACTACGCAGTGCTTTTCCTCACGGCGCCCGCCGTCACTATCTCCTTCAGCGAGAAGTCCTCACTGCGCTTCCTCAACAACAGATTCATATACTATTTAGGCAGACTCAGCCTGCCGATCTATCTCTCGCAGCTCTTCGTGCGGCAGTTCATCGAGCCGATAAAGGGCTTCTCTCCCGCCGTACACACCGTTATATATGTTGCCGCAGTCATCGCGGTATCCATAGTCTCAATGCTGCTCACCGACATTGCCGTAAAGCTTATAAAGAATGTCTCTGCAAAGCGCAGGGAAAAGACTTCTGCGTAAAATAAAACAAGCGTCTGCCGTAACTGACACTACAGTACGGCAGACGCCTTTTTACGTCCTGTTTTTGAGAAGCTCTCTTATCCTGTCGGCGCGGTCTGAAAGATAAAGATAGCCGAACAGCGCCTCAAGCCCTGTTGCAGTATGGTAGTCCGATGCAGACGCATTCTTCGGGGTATGGGACGTGTGGGCGTTCCTGCCCCTTCTGAAAATATCCGTCTCCTCCTCGGTAAGCTCATGCTCTATCGCCTCAAACAGCCTTGCCTGAGCCTCACAGCGCACCCTTTCCACCTTGAGCCTGTTCAGCTCTCCTACGGGTCTGTTCGCCGAGCAGACGATCTCCTCCCTGATAAACAGATCGAAAACGCCGTCCCCCACGAAGGCAAGGGTGAGCGGGCTGAGCTGCTTTGGGTCGCAGTCATATATAGTCAGTCTTGACACGGCTCCGCCCTCCGTTACTCTACAAAATCAAATTCTATATCATACATACTCACGGTATCTCCCTCTTTTATGCCCGCCTCTTTAAGAGCGTCTATAACGCCCGCGCGGATAAGCACACGCTGAAAATACTGCAGAGATTCGCTGTCGTCAAAGTTTATCGTTCTAAGCACCCTGAGCAGCCACTCGCATTCAACAAAGAATACGTTATCCTGACGGGTCACCCTGACCTCCTGCCTGGAGATCTCCTCCTCGGCTATAGTCGGGGCTTCCTCTCTTTCATATACGGTTATCGGCGGCAGCTTCGAGAGCTGCTCCTGTATCTCTTTGAGCAGCGGCTCTGTCTGATAGTTTATCGCCGCCATTATGGGAAAGAACTTATAACCCTGAGCCTC
>CACWNZ010000150.1 GCA_902762335.1 uncultured Ruminococcus sp.
CACTGTCATAGCGGGCTACGAAAAGCCCATGGAGGAGCTGTGGGACATAGACCCGGGCTTTAAGAGCCGTTTCGGCGATAACTTCATAGTTCTTGACGACTACAAGCCCGAGCTTCTCACGACGATACTCAAAAACACCCTCGAAAAGGCGGGCTATCACATAGACCCCGCTCTTACGGAGGAAAAAAAGGAAGCCGAAACCGCCTATACGCCCCTCGGCGCAATGGTCGAGAGGATCTACGCCGAGCGTGACAGAGAAAAGTTCGGCAACGCAAGAGATATAGTCACCCTTGCGAAATATGCCGAGGGCAGAGCCGACGTTAACGACACGGTAACGATGTCGTCCTTTATCAACGGCATGAACGGTCAGATACAGGAGGACTACTTCAAGCCGCAGGACGTCTCCGCAAGCGCCGAATACATCATAAAGGAAATGGACGAGAAGTTCGTCGGCATGGGCTCGGTCAAGGAGGAGCTGCGGCAGATAGGTCTTGAGCTTGAGAGCTGCAAGCAGAGGGGCATACCCCCCGAGAAGATCGAGCTTCAGCCCATAGTATTGGTAGGCAACCCCGGCACGGGCAAATCCACCGTGGGCGACATTCTGCCGAGACTGTATTTCCACTATCAGCTCTTAGGCACGTCCCGCAGGATAAACGTGAATCCTTCCGAGCTTGCGTCAAGCTATCAGGGCGGCACTCAGGAGAAGATAACGGCGATAATACAAAAGGCGCAGAATACCAAGGGCTTCATCTTCATAGACGAGGCTCATCAGCTTGCCGACGGCAATTACGGCAGAGACGCCGTAAAGGCGTTTCTTGCGCCCATGACAGATAAAACCAAGCCCTTCATGGTCTGCTTTGCGGTATATCCGAATCTGCTCGACAAATTCTTAGAGCTTGACCCGGGTCTGCGCAGGCGCGTAAAGATAATACGCATAGAGGACTACACGGGCGAGGAGCTTTTTGAGATATTCAAACGCATGGCAAAGGCTAAGGACCTCACGCTCACCTCGGACACCTCAAGGATACTTTCCCGCGTGTTCGACAGGATATACAGATCCCGCGACGAGCAGACGGGCAACGCGGGCAAGGTGCAGAACGTCCTTAAGGAGATGTGCAGCCTGCAAAGAATGCGCTGCTATAAGCAGGGCATACCCTTCAACAGCCCCGAAAGCTACGTCCTCACACCCGAGGATATACCCGAGGAGCTGAAAAAGGGCATAAGCACCGACGCCGACCTCTCCGAAAGAGAGAGATGTCAGAAGGTCATAGACGAGTTCTCGCAGAACGTCATCGGTATGGAAAACGTCAAAAAGGAGCTTCAGGCTCTTGCCCTCGAGCTTCAGGAATACTCCGAGAGCGGACGCGATCCCGACAAGATAGTCCTGCGCCCGATGATATTCTGCGGCACCCCCGGCGTGGGCAAGACCCTCGTTTCAAAATGGATATCGAAGCTCTACTGCAGCTTCGGTCTGCTCTATGACGAAAACCCGATAGTTCTCAACGCCTCAAACCTTGCAAGCAGCTATCAGGGCGGCAGTCAGGAGATAATCAACAAAAATATCGCCGAGGCTCAGAAAAAGCGCGCCTGCCTTTTCGTGGACGAGGCGCACGAGCTTCTCAACGAGCACTTTGACGGCAGAGGAGCCTTCAGGGCGTTCATGGCGCCCACCACCGACAGGGAACACCCCTTCCTGCCCTGCTTTGCGGTCTATCCCGATAAGCTTGAGGAATTCCTGAATATCGACCAGGGCGCGCGCAGCAGATTCAGGATAATCAGAATTGAGGACTATACGGGCGAAGAGCTTTACAGCATATTTGAGCTTACTTTACACCGTGAGCAGAAGCGCGTGGACGAGGATACATCAAAGATACTCAAAAAGATATTCAAAAACGTATACGCCACCCGCAACAAGTTCACGGGCAACGGCAGATTCGTCGAGAGGCTGTATGAGGAAATGGACAGGAACAGGAGAGAGCGCTGCCTGCGAATGGGCATATCCTTTGCCGCGGACGAGAGCAAGCTCTTTACCGTTACGGACGTGCCGCCTGCCTTCAGGAACAACGTATCCCTAAACGACGACGAGGGCATTGCAAGACTTGAGCGCATAAGAGCCGAGCTCGATACCGAACGCGTAGGCGCAGAGGGACTCAAGAGAGTTCTTTACGACAAGATCGACAGCCTTATATACAACGAGAAATATCCCAACAGACAGAAGCTCATCGAGCCGGGGCATTATTTCTTCTCGGGACCCCCCGGAACGGGCAAGACCACGGGTACGAAATTCTTTGCCAAGTATATGAACGAGCTCGGCTTCGTACAGTCGCCCGAGCCTATTATAATCTCGGCAAGCTCCCTTGTGGCAGGCTACGTGGGGCAGACGGGCATTAAGACCCGAGAACGCCTTGAAAGCTCTGTCGGCAGGATACTCATGATAGACGAGGCGTACGCCCTTGCGGGCAACAACGACAACGGCGAGAGCTTCAACGTGCAGGCGGTAAACGAGATAGTCAACTTCCTCGACAACGAGGTCTACCGCAAGACCACATCTGTCATCTTCTGCGGCTATAAGGACGATATGGAAAAGCTCTATAAGATGAACGAGGGTCTGCGCAGCCGCATAAACGAGATCGAATTCGAGGCGTTCTCGGTGCTTCAGTCGCTCACCGTGCTTCAGTCCATGCTTTCGGCTTCAAAGCTCATGCTCGCCGACAGCTCGGTGAATATCTGCGCTCAGCAGATAGCCGCGCTCACGGCAATGCACGACTTCGCAAACGGCAGGACCGTAAGGCGCTATTCAGAGCTTCTTGCAAAGCAGCTTGAAAAACGCTGTCTCCACGCCGATTACGGTGAGGACGACCCCCGCACCTTCACGGTAATGCCCGAGGATATCCCCGATATAGAAGCCGTTAAGGAAAGCCTTAATCTGAAATATTAGTACAAAAATAAACAGCCCCGTTATCCTTGCAATAAAGGAGAACGGGCTGTTTTTCTTGTCATATCAAAGGATAAAAGCTTTTGTCGGCGTCCGCCATAGCCTTCATTTTTATCATAGATCACGCGCAGCGGCAACAAAAATATAGCGCGGCAGATCATTTTAGCGCCTGCACGGGCTATGAGCGTTCCTCACATTCTTCAGCCTGCCGACTGCCGTTTTTTCGGAAGCTCCCACACAAACCGAGCCTTTTCGCGCCGTGATCCTTGACGGGCAGGGGCGGCGTATTTTTTGTCGTATGAAGCAGATTCTCATGCTATCCTGACGGCTGTTATTCTTTGATGCAGAATGACGAAAACTTATGCTGAAATATGGTAAAAATGTTTAACAATCTTTAGTTTTCCATTCCGATTTTGTTTGTATACTTCTCCGTATTTTATAAAAATGAAGCGAGACTATTGAAATCCATGGCAAAATATGGTAATTTATCATTACACTGATTATTTAGGAGGATACAAATGAAAAACACACTTAAAATCCTTATCTCAGAGGAAGCTGACGGATCGGACAAAGAAATGGAGAAGGCGTTTGCCGAAAAGGGATTCATTACGCTGAGCTGCGGCAAAAACGGCAGCAGCGTGGCGGAGGAAGCAGAAAAAAACAGACCCGACGTTGTAATAATGGATATGTTCATGAGCGGGCTCGATGCGATAGGAGTTATGAAAAGCTTTAAGGGAAAGGACTATAAGCCGTTCTTTGCGGTGACCACCTCGTTTGACAGCGCGGTGCTTCAGCGGGAGGCGCTGCTTGCGGGAGCCTCGTATTACGTTATAAAGCCCTTCAAAGCGGAGGAGCTTGCGGAAACGCTGTACGAGATACTCTGTCAGGATAAGAGCAGAACGCGCTCGGGGGAGATAATACTCAGCGCGGAGGGCGAGCTTGAGGAGACGGTTACGGGCATACTTCATCAGATAGGTGTTCCCGCGCATATAAGGGGATATCATTTTCTGAGGACGTCCATAATGATGTCGATAAAGCAGCCCGAGATAATCAACGCCGTTACAAAGCAGCTTTATCCCGCCGTAGCCGAGAAATACGGCACTACGCCCTCTCGGGTAGAGCGCGCCGTGCGCCATGCGATAGAGGTAGCGTGGGACAGGGGCGACGTTGACGTGCTGAATTCCTATTTCGGATACACCATACACAACGGCAGGGGCAAGCCGACAAACAGCGAGTTTATCGCCATGATCTCGGACAGACTGAGACTGAAGAAAAGGCGCATAGCCTGAAACGGCTTTTATCCTGTTGACATCTTTGAAGAAATGATATATACTTTACGGCGGAAGGAGGGTTGCTTTTTGAAAAGATATGTTACAGCCGGCTAAGCAATGGCTTACCGGTATCAAATGAATACTCTTATAGCCATTGCTTTCCCTTAGAGACTAAAGTTTATACGGGAGGCTACAATGAGCTATATAAAAGCAAACGACGTACTGCCGCAGTACGTTATTGAAAAAATGGCAGCCGCAATCCCGTTGGCTTTAGCCGGTGGGTTAAGGTTGCCAAAAGCGTAGCTTTTTTGTTATAACAACAGTAGGGACGGTTCAGCCCGAATTTACGCCTGTGGAGTTAGTAGGTTACGAGGACGATGAAGCAGGA
>CACWNZ010000151.1 GCA_902762335.1 uncultured Ruminococcus sp.
GCGGCTATCCTTTCGGCAGCGGCTCTTACGACGGTATATACCGCCTCCATGTCATCGACCGAGGCAAGGCTCTCGCATGAATGTATATATCTGCACGGAACGGACACCGCAAGAGTTCTTACACCGCCGCGCGAGGTATGAATAGCGCCCGCATCGTTGCCGCCCGCTATTTTGGTTTTAGTCTGAGCCTTAACGCCGTTTTCCGCAGCGCATTCAAAGGCGATCCTATAAAGCTCCCTGTCGTACATCGTGGAATGATCCATGAAGGTGATGACTGCGCCCTCTCCGACACGGCAGACCCTGTCGGCGCCCTGCGCAAAGGGAACGTCAGATGCTGTAGTAGCCTCTACGACTATCGCAACATCGGGCGCAATAGTGAATGCCGCCGCCTTTGCGCCGCGCAGACCTATCTCCTCCTGTACGGCAAAGCAAAAACAGGTATCATATTCAAGCTCGCTTTTTATCAGCTCAATAAGCACGAGACAGCCGAAGCGGTCGTCTATGGCTTTGGATATTATCCTTCCGTCCCTGTCCTCATAGACAGTATCAAAGGTCACGCTGTCACCGGGAGAAACGTATTTTTCCGCTTCCTCACGGCTCTGAGCGCCTATATCTATCAGCAGACTGCTTACAGGCGGGCTTTTTTTCTTTTCGTCCGCAGACAAAAGATGCAGAGGCTTGGCGCATACAACGCCCGCAAGTCTGTTTTTGCCGACTCTTACCGAACGGGCAAACGCCGCGCTGTCGCTTATGCCGCCAACGCAATCGAATTTAAGCGTTCCGTCACTGTTTATATAGGTGACTATAAAGCCGACCTCGTCCATGTGCGCCGAGATCATCAGCTTTTTTGGGGCGGCTTTTCTTCCCTTTTTGAATACCAATATATTCCCGAGACCGTCTACGGTGATCTCATCGGCAAAGGGTCTTATCTCTTCAAGAATGAGTTCCCTTACCGCGCTCTCGTCGCCCGATATGCCGTCTGCGGTACACAACCTTTTCAGCAGATCACGGTCAAGCATTTGCGGCACCGCCTTCCGTAATATATATAGAAAGAAGCTCTGCAAGCTTTTCCATATCCCCGAGAGATACTATCTCAGCGGGGGTGTGCATATTCTTTGAGGGTATCGAGATACAGCCCGTTCTCACACCGCCCCTTGAGGCCGCTATCCTGTCGGCATTCGTTCCCGTAGAGCCTCCGCAGACCTCGTAGTCTATATCCATTGATAGCCGCTTTGATATTTCGATGAGCTTATCCGTAACCGTCCTTGAAAGCACGGGCGATATGCTTATTATCGCTCCGCAGCCGAGCTTGCCGCTCTTTTCGGGCGGTACGCCGTCCTGCGCTGCGAAGCCAACGTCTACGACTACCGCCTCGTCGGGCGCAAGCGTGAACGCCGAGGTCCCCGCGCCGAGCTCGCCCGTTTCCTCCTGAGACGAGAACACGAATGACACCCTGCACGGCAGCTCCTTATCCCTGAGAAGCTGTGCGCATTTTATCAGCACCGCGCAGCCGCTGCGGTCGTCAAGCGCCGAAACCGCCACCCTGTCTCCGAGCAGCTCCTTAAAGCCGCTGCACAGCACCGCTTTATCTCCGAGGGAAACGAGTTCCCTGACCCTTTCTGCTTCAAGACCCGTATCTATCCATATCTTATCCCGTGAAAGCTCGCCGCTGTCCTTTGCAAGATGAGGCGGCACGGTGCAGATAATACCGAGCACGCTTTCCCTGCCGGGTATCCTTACGGCGGCTCCGGGCAGGCTGCGAAGATCAACGCCGCCTACGGGCTCCGCCTTCAGAAATCCGTTTTCATCTATATAGGTTATCACAAGACCTATCCTGTCCATGTGAGCGTCGAGCATTATATGCTTCTGACCGCCGCCCATAGCGGCAATTATATTTCCGCTCACGTCTGCGCTTATATCGGTAAAGTCACCGATAAGCTCACGCACGGTACCGAGCATTTCAGTCTCGCTGCCCGATACGCCCTTTTCTATACATAGCTTTTTAAGTATCTCTTTCATTATCACACCTGTTGTTTCGTAAATTTATCCGTAAGAAGAACAGCATCGGTATGCAGCGGATACCCGGCATCTTCGCCTTCGGTCTTTTGCACCTCGAGTCTGCCGTCTATATTGAAGCTATCCGAATTAGTCAGCTTGTACCTGTAGGTGACGAAGCCGTCGTAGCCGCTGAAATCAATACCCGCCTCTATCCTTACGACGCCGCTCTTGTCACTGAAAAGCATTGCTTTTGCGCCCGCAAGTTGAAAATCCATATTTTCTTCCACGAACGCCTTTATGAGAGCCGCCCTGTCAAGTCCGCCCCAATGGGATCTTATATAGGCTTTTGCACTGTCCGAGGATCCCTCAGGGTCGGGGTACGGGTTTTCAATGCGCAGATTCGCCGTAAAGATATCGTAGTCCCGTGTAAGTGTCATATCGGTAAGATACAGCCCGTCTGCATCACATGAGCCAAGCTCCTGAAGCAGCTCTGTGGTTTCGTCGGCGCTGCCCCTGAACACAAGCTCCGCCCTTGTCAGCATCACGCCCTTGTAATCGTGCTTTATGCCCTCAAGCGCATCGGCGGAGGTGCTGTCCACGCCCTTTGAGGCAAGCAGCTCAAGCAGCTCTGCCAAGGACCATATTTTCGCTTCCTGCGGCTCTGCCGAAGGCTCGGGCTCCTCACTGCTCTCAGGCGCGCTGCTCTCGGGGGCGCTGATTTCGGGTGCGCTGCTCTGCTTTGTCTCGGAGGTCTGTTTGCTCGTCTGAGACGATGCAGAGGATACCGGAGCGCTTTGCGGCAGGCTGATGTCCGGACTGCCGCAGCCCGAAGATAACAGCAGCGCGGTCAGCAGAAGGGCTGAAAATAACGCTGTTCTTTTCATAAAAAAGGTCTCCTTCTCGGAATTATTTCATTTCGTTTACAAGTCTTTTGAAGTGAAGTCCCTTTTCTCCGAAATTCTTATACATATCAAAGCTTGCGCTTGCGGGCGACATAGATACTATATCGCCGCTGACTGCATTTTCTCTTGCGGCGGCGACCGCTTCCTCCATGCTGTTTACCCTTATTATTACGGGCGAGCCCTCCTTATATGACGAAGCCGCTCTTGTGGCTGTCTCTATCTTATCGGCGGTAGCGCCGAAGAGAATGAGCACCTTTACCTTTTCCGGCACCATTTCGCCCATTTCATCGTATGAGAGATGCTTGTCGTAGCCGCCGGCTATAAGGATTATCTTTCTGTCATAAAGCGAGAGTGTTCCCTTTATAGTTCTCGTAGGGCTCGTGCCTATGGCATCATTATAATATTTTACTCCGTCAAGCTCTCTTACGAGCTCGGCGCGGTGCTCGACCCCGCCGAAGGCTCCCGCAACGCTTCTTATGGTATCGGGTGTGACGAGACCCCATACTGCGGATATTGCCGCAAGGTAGTTCTCTATGTTATGCAGACCCGGGATCTTTATCTCGGAGGCATCCATTATATAAGTCTCTTCACCGTAGAGATTCATTATTATCCTTCCGTCAGCGCTCATATAGGCGCCGTTTTCGGGCTTCTCCCTGCGTGAGAACTTGAAGGTCTGCCCCCTTGTGTACTCATCAAAGGAATTCGATATCTCGTTGTCAAGATTCAGCACCGCCTTGCCAAAGGCGTTCTGGTGCAGAACAATATTCTTCTTTGCATCTATATATTCCTGCATATCCTTGTGAATATCGAGATGATTCGGCGCAAGATTTGTCACAACGGCTATATCGGGGCTTTTTCTCATTGATATCAGCTGAAAGCTTGAAAGCTCCACTACCGCTATATCCTCGGGCAGGATGTTCTCGATATCGGGCAGGAGAGGACGGCCTATATTGCCGCCTAAATGCACGTTATATCCCTGTGCCTTCAGCATTTCGGATATTATCGTCGTGGTGGTGGTCTTGCCGTCGCTGCCCGTTACGGCTATGGTCTTACAGGGGCAGAGGTCAAAGAATACCTCCATTTCGCTGGTCACGGCCGTGCCGCGCTTTCTTGCCTGTGTCAGCTCGTCCATGTAGTATCTCATGCCCGGGGTGCGGAAAATAATATCCGCGCCGAGATCTGTGAGATAGCCCTCTCCGAGGCGGAGCTCCGCGCCGTATTCCTTTGCAAGCGCGCCGTTTTCGCCCAGCGCCTCAATGTCTCTTTTATCGCAGGCAAGCACCCTTGCGCCGTATTTGCCGAAAAGCTTTATAAGCGGAAGATTGCTGCCGCCGATGCCGCACAGCGCTACGGTTTTTCCGCCGAGTCCCTCTAAAAATCTTTTTATATTGTTTTCCATAATTTACCGACCTCTTTTTCAGATTTACATACTCCTTTATTATATTCCAAAGACGGGATTATTTCAATGCATGATTTTGATAAACTGCCGCAGACCCAGCCCGAATAAACTGCGGAAAACTTACGAAAAACCGCAGGTCAGCCGCCTTATCCGCATTTTGTTAAATAATAGATAAAAAAGTGTCGGGAAAATCCGATTTTTCATCACGAATAGATGTTGACTTTTTTTTCTGAAAACGATATATTATTTACAGGAGTGCGGCGCATCGACAGCTGCTTTGTCAGCGGCGC
>CACWNZ010000152.1 GCA_902762335.1 uncultured Ruminococcus sp.
CCGCTATCGCGCTCCGTCGGCAACCGCTCAGCCGTATCAGGCGGGTCAGAATTCTTCATATACGGAGCTTGTCAGCCGATACGGCAATCTTATCGAAGGCGCCGACCCGAACTCCACTCTGCCGCATACGGCTTTTCAGTCGGGCGACACAGTGGCAAGAACTCTCACGGAGATAACCGTCAAGCTTAAAAAAGCCGAGGAGCAGGCGGTCAGAAACACCGATACGCTCGAGGAGCTGAAGAAAAAGCAGACCGAGCTCGAGCACAGCTCCTTCAGAAGGGACGATATAAAGGCGATCTCGGACGAGGTCATAAGCAGACTGAGAATGCAGCTCAGAATGGAGAGCTCACGCTACTCAAAGCGCTGACAGAAGGGAGGAAACGCTGTGAGCTTTACTACGTCATTGGTCAATGCGGCGGCGACTATTGCTCAGACTATAAAGGGAACTAAAGCCGTCATTGTCAAATTAGGAAAAAACAGAGAGGAGATCCCAGTACAGTTCAACCCGTCAGAATACAGGGTGACTGACAAGTCCTCCTATTCGCAGCGCAGCAGGCGAAAAAACGACGAGCCCGACGTGACCTATAACGGCGGAGTATTCTCTACCCTTGAGGTAACTCTTATTTTCAACAGAGACGAATTCACTTCTCCTAAGAGCGTCATAGATTCCGCTATGTCAATGGTGACGGGCGAGATCAAAAACGATATAACCGCCGCGATAGGCAAAATATCTGCGCTGACAAAAATAGACGGCAACGAGCACATGCCTCCCAAGTGTATGTTCGCATGGGGTACCATGTTTTTTGTTGGCTATGTCGAGAACGTTGGCGTAAACTATACCATGTTCGATAAATCGGGCATACCTCTGCGCGCAATGGTAAACCTGACCATGCAGGGTACTGCCACGCTGGTCCCCGCAAGGCGCAATCCTCTGCTGTCTCCCGACAGGACAAAAGCAAGGACCATGACCGAGGACAGCAGTATCTGGTGTCTTGCCGAAAAGGAATACGGAGACGCAAGAGAATGGCGCAGGATAGCCGACGCCAATGATATAATGAATCCTCTCGATATACCCGTAGGCAGGGTGCTGAAGGTACCGTCGATAAACGACTGAAAATTACAGGAAAGGTGGTGGCTGAGATGGCTGATCTTATGACGGGCGCGACCGACAGCGCATCGCTCGAAAACAAATACGGCAATTATATCGTTCCCGCCGTAAAGATAAAGTCATCGGGCTCCGATCTGGTATCCACTCTTGACCTGACCGTATCGGAAATACAGATAACCCTGTCTCTTGAAGCCGCGGGAATGGTCGTGATAAAGCTCGGCGACGTTTACGACGTTGAAAAGCACGAGTTTTCATCAAAGGTCAAAAACGCCTTCAAGCTCGGTACGGTCATAGAGGTTGAGATAGGCTATCTTTCCGACACCACAAAGGTATTCAAGGGCTACGTGGCGGGGCTCGGCTGCGAGTTCGCCGAAATGCCCTCTCTGGTAGTAAAGCTGATGGACGTGCGCAAGCTTATGATGACGAGCGGGGTACGCCGTCAGCTCTATGAAGAAAAAAACTATTCCGATATTTTCAAAAAGGTCATGAGCGCCTATTCAAAGCTTTGCTCGGTGGAATGCGATGCCACTTCGGATAATCTGACAGCGCCCGTTTCGCAGAGCAGCAGCGACTACGACTTCGTCACCAACGAGCTCATAGCGGGGGTCAGATCCGACAGAGAATTCTTTGTGCTTGCGGATAAGGCGTATTTCCGCACGCCGCAGAAAAACAAGACCCCGATAATGAAGGCGGAGTTGGGCAATGAGCTTCTGAACTTTTCGATGATGTCGGACTATCTCGATACCGAGATAAACTACGTCGGCTACGATCCCGTGAACTGCAGGAGCATAAGCGCAAAGGTCAAGACAAAGACCTCGGACTCCTTTTCTCCCGTGCTTACGCCAACGCCGTCACAGTTTTTCTTTGACCCCGACGCGGATACCGAGGCTAAGGTAAAGCTGAGGGCACAGGCGGCGGCAAGGAACGAGAAGATGAGCGTCTGCTTTGCCTCGGGAGAGATGATAGGTCTGCCGGAGATAGTGCCGGGCAGATTTCTTGAGATAAAGGCTCTCGATAAAATGGCGGATAAGAAGTATTATATAACAGAGGTAAGGCACAGCATTTCAGAGGACAGGTTTACAACGCTTTTTGAAGCGAAAGGTTGGATATAATGGGAATGTATGATGACTTTTTGTCGTTTACTGCCGAACGGAACTCGGGCAGCTTCGGCGGGATAGTCACGGGAACGGTAAAGCAGAACTACGACAAGGATCACCCGGGAATGATAAAGGTAGAGCTGTTTTTAGGCGAAGAGGGGCGCAACGTCACAGGCTGGGTAGCGGTGATGAGTCCCTACGCAGGCTCGGGACACGGCTTTTATACCCTGCCCGAGGTAGGCTCCGAGGTCGTGGTAGCTTTCAATATGGGCGACCGCAACAGACCCGTAGTTCTGGGCAGCCTGTGGAGCGGCAAGAACAAGCTGCCGCAGAACGCGGCTACAGAGAAAAACACCTCCAAGCAGCTCGTCACAAAGGGCGGAAATACCGTAATAATAGACGATACCCAGGATAAGCAGAAGATAACCGTAGCCACCAAAAGCGGCAGCGGAATAGTGCTTGACGATGAAAAGAAAATAATAACCGTACACGATAACGGCGGCAAAAATACCGTAGAGATAGATTCCGAAAAGGGGACCGTTACGATAAGCGCGGATAAGAAGCTGATATTCAAGGTTGGCGGAAGCAGCGCCGTAGTGATAGACGGCACCAGGAAGATCACGATCTCAAGCGGTGACGTGGCGCTGAGCGCGAGCAAGGGACTTGAGGCAAAGGGACAGACGACGAAGATAGAGGGAACGTCCGTAAAGATAAACGGCTCAAGCTCGCTTCAGGTATCTTCAAGCGGCTCGACACAGGTAAAGGGCGCGATAGTAAAGATAAATTAAGACGAAGGAGGTGAGCGGGATGTCCCGTTCAGACGGCAGGAGCTTTCTCGGCACGGGCTTCAGGTTTCCCGTACAGGTAGACCCCCTT
This sequence comes from uncultured Ruminococcus sp., assembly GCA_902762335.1. GTDB lineage: Bacteria > Bacillota > Clostridia > Oscillospirales > Acutalibacteraceae > UBA1213. Next base: position 3,082 of record CACWNZ010000152.1, read on the forward strand.
ACGGGAAGGGTGAGGACCTCATCGGACGAGGAGGATATCCGGGAGGCTATAATGATAATACTCGGCACGCAGCCGGGCGAAAGACCCATGTCGCCGCATTTCGGCTGCCCTATAAACTCCTTCGTTTTCGGCACGGCGGATCAGACCTCGCTTACTCTTCTGAAAAACGAGGTCGAGACCTCTCTCGTAATGTGGGAGCCGAGGATAAAGGATATAAGCGTAAGGATAGAGCAGTCGCCCGATGACAGCGGCGTACTGCTGATAGAGATTGATTACGTCGTGCGCTCTACCAATAACCCCTATAATTTAGTCTATCCGTTCTATATAAGCGAGGGCTATAACGAGGGCGCAAAGATACTGTGATAATGCGATCATCTGCGAAGGGAGGGGAGATATATGGCAAAGCTTGATCCGCGCACGAGAGAGGAAATATTGGAAATGATGAAGGAGAGAGCCGCAAGCTATACTCCCGAATGGAACCCCGATACCGAACAGCCTGACGTTGCGGCGGCTCTTATGCTTGCGGCTGCCGAAATGTTTGAAGGCACAGTAAAAAAGCTGAACAGTCTGCCGCTCAAAAATCAGGTGGCGTTCTATAATATGCTCAACGCCTCGCTTCTTCCGTCTGCGCCGTCGGAGGGCTGCGTAAGCTTCGGACTTTCGTCGGAGGACGCTTCTCCTGCCGAGGTGCCTGCGGGCACTGCGGTATCGTCCTACGACAGCGACGGCGAGCCCGTGAGATTCGAGACGGAGGACGACATTCTGGTATCCTCTGCCGTAATAGAAAGGGGCTTCGTTGTCGATGACGAGAACGACCATATCGGGCTTTATGAGGATCTGACGAAGGGGCGCACAAGGCTTTTTGATCTGACAAAGGAGAATCTTCAGCGCCACACCCTCAGTCTCGGACATTCCTACGCCTTTCACGTTTGCAGCGAGGCGGAGATAGCCCTCAGCTTTTTCCTTGCGGGTGGTGTGCCGCTGCGCTCGGCAGAGATAGCCGCCCTTGCTGACAGCGGTGCCGTAATGATTGAATACGGCACCGCTGACGGCGGCTTCTGTCGGTTTACCGACGTTGCCGAGCGCAGCGGCAGGCTCGTGCTGCATAAAACGCAGAAGCAGCCCCCCGTCACGGCAGACGAGGAGGGCTTTCAGCTCAGATTTACCGTAAAGGATATTTCGGCGGTGAGGAACTTCCGCTTCATAGCGGCAAAGGCAGCGCCGAGCGCCTTGCATATCATGCCCGATGCCGTGACCGACGGCATGACGGATCTCGAGAAAAACTCCTTCTATCCCTTCGGCGAGCGCTTTCAGCTCTTCAACGAGATATATATAGGCTGTTCAGAGGTGCTCGATAAGCGCGGGGCGACGGTGACCATGAGCTTTGATCTCAGGTTTATGCGCGTGCCTATTGAGAATCAGCTTCCCGATGAGGAGATAAAATATAAATGGATAGCCAAAA
>CACWNZ010000153.1 GCA_902762335.1 uncultured Ruminococcus sp.
CTGAAGAAGTGGAGAGCTATGATGACGAGCTTTTTGCAGAGGACAACCAGTTCCAATATGAGATAGATGAGGATAATAACGAGATAATAATAACAAACTATCTCAGGTTCTCTGCTGCTTCTGACGGCTATATAGAGCTTGCATATTATACGAGCAAGACCACCTTTGACTATAGAGATATGTCAGAGTCTGAGAACTTTTGGGCAGATATAGAGCTGCTTGACCCAAATAAGCAGGTCATGGCATCCGATCATTCGGGCAGCGTCCCTGTTACAATAGACACGGCGGCAAAAGTCACCTCGACCGCAAAGGAGTGCCTTAACAGGGTCAATCCGTACAGCTCATGGGATACAAGCTGGGGAAATTCACCTTCAAGCTTTGACACTGACGAATATTACTATCTCGTATGGAAAATAACAAGCTATATCAATAATCCCACACAGCCCTATAACCTGCTGATCGAGGACGTGCTTACGGATACAGAGGGCAACCCGGTGACAGACGGCGAGCCTGTAGCCTACAAATTTGCAGGTGAGGCGACCTTCAGAAATATCGACAAGATCGATCCGAATTACAGAAAAAATCAGAAATATGCAAGTACGGACGGGGTAAGATACGACTATGTCATAACCAAGCACCCTAAGGCTGACTATCAGGAGCTCAGAGAGTACACTCTAAAAAATACAGAAACGATAACTCTGACCCCTTATGATGAGATAGACGAGCCTACGCACGCTTCCGCATCAGCGACGTTCTATCATTATCAGGTACCGTTTTCAGAGCCCGGTCCTTCGCTCAGCTCCGAAAAGAGAGGAAACAGCAACTGGTGGACGTATTGGCCCGTGGCCGATTACGGTCTGCAGGATCTCAAGGACGGACCCGATAACGGCGGAGTCGATCATCTCAGCGGAAACATCAAATTTGCGGTAAATACCTCGGGATACGTGTTCCCCTATACGAGAACAGATGACGGAGACAGGGAGGATATAAACAGCTACGGTCACAAAAAGGTAAAGTTCGTTGTGACGGACGACAGCTTCTATCTCAATCAGACCTTCCAATTCAGCGGCTACAAGGCGGTCATTCCCGAGGAGCTTACAGGCGTAAGGCTGACGAGCGAGGATTTCAGGCTCGATCATATAGACTACTCATATACCCTTCAGGACGGTGTCAAGGATACCGAAAACAATCGTTTCAAGGGAATGGCGGCAACTCCGACAGAGGATGATATACTGTATTTCTATTTCAAATTCGGCGAAAACGATTGGACACAGACCCCTGTCGCCTCGTATAATGCATTTACCGGCGAGAGCAGCTTTGACGGGAATTATATCAAGGAAATGACAGCCGGAAGGATAACCTTCAAGGATAACGTAGACTGCGTTGGCTACAGGATAGAGACTGTGAACGCACACTATGCCACAATGATCTCTGCGACACCCTATTGTTGGATAAAGAGGTCGGATACTATACTTGCGCAGAGCGAAGGCATAAACAAGATAACTCTCACGAATATATCAAACTATAGCGTAACAACGGACTACGATACAGAAACAGACACAGGCACTCTGATATACGACAGGGACAGCATGGCTCACGACTATATCATCGGAGTTGAAAAGGAGTCGGAGATCAAAAAAGAGGTATCCTTTACAAGCAACAGCCCGCTCAAAAGAAGAGTTGAGATAGGCTGGCAGGTAAGGATAGCCGAGCACTACGAAACAAATGAGGGAAGAAGATACGTACCGCAGGAGACAGGTGTATTCTATGATCTGCTCCCCTCAGGCACACTGCTTAATAAGCAGTCCGTTGCGGTCGGAGTAAGTGATAACAACGACCCGCTGAGTGTCAGGTGGCTGCGCTCTAACGAATTTGAGTTCGATACCAAACCAAATTATAAGGACACGGGCAGGATACTTCTCACCGTAAGGATAAAAGCAAACTTCAACAGCGCTATCGTAAGCTACAGCACGTTCTATTCGTGGGACAGCGCCATGGATTACGGCACAAAGCTTCTCAATACGGTGGCTTATGAAACGGGCAACGCTAAGATCGCGGGCGGCTATCCCGACGACGGCGGCGAGATAGGCGACAAGGACGCTATGAGCGGACTTGACAGCTCATCAAGCGGTGACAAATTTATATATGAGCAGAAGATATTCCCGATAAGGATACTCGTTTCCACAAGGACGGGTCTTACAAAGAATGTAAGGGAAAATGACGCCTTGGATTACAAAAAGGAGACGTCCGTCAGACAGGCGGCACAATACCTTTACAAGCTGCGCTACAGCACGACGATAATTACCAAGGCAAAGAATATGGTGCTGTACGATTCGCTTGAGAATGCCGTTATCAACGGAAAAGAAAGCGACTGGCACGGCGTTCTCACAGGTATATCGCTTGATCAGCCTGTAAAAATAGGCATTGCGCCCGTAGTATATCTTTCTGCCGTGGAGGGTCTTGACGTAGATACTTACCACGACGTTGACAGCGACGAGATAGACGGTAATAAGGTCTGGCTCAAAGAGGAAGATTTTATCAGGCAATACGGAGATCTGAATAACAGTGAAATAACCGACCACAAAGCGGTTGCGTATGCAAAGGCTAAGGCAGTCGCCGTAGATCTGCGCCGTGATGCCGAGGGCAACGAGTTCATACTGCCGAACAACAAGTCTGTTGTTGTTGAGCTTATCATGAATTCTCCGCCGCAGGAGGATTCTGACAGCGAAGATCCGATAACCTATAACAGCGTATACATAGACGATACCGTCATTGATATGATAAACAACAAAGAGGAGGATAACTTCATTCGCTTTGACTATACCGCCGTGCATTTCAAGATCTGCGGCGACATAGCCATACAGAAGGTCGAGCAGAAGGACGGCGAAGCTATTGACGAGAATAATATAAAGCCTGTAAAGGACATAGGCTTTAAGCTCAGCGGTACGTCAAAATACGGCACGATATATAACGAGATACTCTACACAGATGCCGAGGGCAAGCTTGTGTTCACGGACATTGAGCAGAACAAGCCTCTGCCCGATAACGTCACCGAGGATACGGATCTGAGCGAGAATTTCTATATTCTCGAGGAGATAGACGGCAATGACGACTATTTCAAGATAGACGGCCCCATTCAGTTCAGGATAGATGAAGAGGGTAATACGTGGGTAGGTCAGCAGCTGATAAACAAGGACGGCTATTTCCTTGTGGGCAACAGACCGAGAGTTCACGCCGACATCGAATTCACAAAGAAGGATCTCCGTTACACCTACAGGACGGTAAACGGCGCCAAGTTTATGCTTACGGGCAAGTCGGCGTATCCGCCGTATATGGAAGGAACCTACTATGCCGTTTCGGGTGAGATGCCTGCAGGAGTTGCTGACGGTGTAGTAAGGTTTGAAAATGTCGAAATGGGCGAATATACTCTGAGCGAGGTAGAGTCTCCCGAGGATCATATTCTTCTTCAGTCGGTCAATTTCAAGGTAGTCATAGACGAAAACGGCAACTATACCATGACCGCTGCAGACAAAAACGGCAGCGCTATAGATACGGAATTCTTTGATGACAGCGACGGCTTCGGCCCGTACACCGTATATAACGAGCCTTATCACAGGTTCACTATACTCAAAACGGGTCTTACAATGACGGATACCAACGTTGCGGGCGCGGTGTTCCGTCTGTGGGGTACGTCAGACAACTTTACCGACGTTGATATGACCGAGACGACCGAGCTTAATGGTCAGCTCACGTTCAGCCGTCTTGAAGCGGGTACGTATAAGCTCAAGGAGCTTTCTGCCCCGGAGGGCTACGAGTGCGACAGCACCGAGCGCAGGGTCACCATAGCGGTTGACGGCACAGTAACTATCGAAGGTGCACAGCAGGATGATCAGGGGCGCTTTGTCATCACCAACCCCGAAAACGGCACCATAACCGTATATAAGGAGTGGCGTGACGGCAAGACCAACGCTCAGCGCGAGGCTGACGGCATAGCGGACCCCGTTATATCGATAACCACTGATGTAACACAGAGCGAAGCGACCTTCTCATCTAACCTCCGTAACCTTATGCTTAACCTGACAAGGGACGAGCAGAACGCGACCCATGTGGAAAAAATAAAGACCTTCAAGCAATACACAAGGGTCAACGGCAGGACGATAGTAGAGCAGGGCATTGCAAACGGCACTGTCATCAAGGCTGATGACGGCACCACCGAAAACGTTATCTACATCTGGCTTGAGGATGACGGCACGCTCTATTGGTGGTCAGATGCGAGGAACGTGTATTTTCCTGCGAATTCGTCAAGCATATTTCAAAATTTCACCAATATGACGGTCTTTGATCCTTTTGGACTTAATCTCTCAAAGGTAGAGTACATGGAACACATGTTTGAATGCAGCGGTATCACATCTATAGATTTCAGCGGTAAGGATCTGCATTCACTGAAAAGTGCCAATTGGATGTTTTTGAATACCGGAAGTCTGGAAACGGTCAATTTTTCAGGTGCTGATTTATCGTCATTAGAAAGCA
>CACWNZ010000154.1 GCA_902762335.1 uncultured Ruminococcus sp.
CGACAGGGCGCAGATAGTTATGCCCTATCATAAGCTCTTCGACTGCTACGAGGAGGAAAGACTCGGCGGCAAAAGCTTCGGCTCGACCAAATCGGGCATAGCTCCGTTCTATTCGGATAAATTCTCAAAGATCGGCTTCCAGGTAAACGAGCTCTTTGACGACGAGGAGGGACTCAGAGAAAAGCTTGAGCGCATTCTCGAGGTCAAGAACGCCATCGTCGAAAACGTTTATCACAAAGCTCCCATAGACGCCGACGAGATGTTCGCAAAGCTCATGGAGTACAGGGACGCTCTTGCGCCCTATGCGGCAAACACCTTCGATATAGTTCACGACGCCGTAACGGCAGGCAAGAACATACTTCTTGAGGGTCAGCTCGGCTCACTCAAGGATACCGATTTCGGCATCTATCCCATGGTGACCTCATCCAACACCATAGCGGGCTACGGCGCAGTAGGCGCAGGCGGCATTCCGCCCTACGAGATCAAGGATATAATCACCGTAGTAAAGGCATATTCAAGCTCCGTAGGCGCAGGCGAATTCGTAAGCGAGATCTTCGGTGAAGAAGCCGAGGAACTCAGAAGGAGAGGCGGCGACGGCGGCGAATACGGCGCTACCACGGGCAGACCCAGAAGAATGGGCTGGCTCGATCTCGTTGCTACCCGCTACGGCTGTAAGGTGCAGGGCGCTACTCAGGTGGCGTTCACCGTTCTTGACGCGCTCGGCTATCTCGACGAGATACCCGTATGCGTTGCTTATGAGCTTGACGGCAAGAGGATAGATTACTTCCCCTCAACGACTAAGCTCAAGAGAGCAAAGCCCATACTTGAGGTGCTCCCGGGCTGGAAGTGCGACATCAGGGGCATAAGAAAATACGAGGAGCTCCCCGAAAACTGCCGCAGATACGTCGAATTCGCAGAAAAAGCGGTAGGCGTTCCCTTTACTATGGTATCAAACGGTCCTAAGCGTGAGGACATTATCTACAGATAAGTCTGGAGGAGTTATTTATGTGTGGTATCGTAGGATACATCGGATATGAACAGGCCGCACCGTTTCTTCTCAGCGGACTTGAAAGACTTGAATACCGCGGATATGACTCCGCAGGTATCTGCCTTAACGACGGAGGCGAGCTTGTCGTAAAAAAATCCAAGGGCAAGCTTGTCGAGCTTAAGGCGCTTACTCAGAACGGCACCAATATTCACGGCACTGTCGGCATAGGTCACACAAGATGGGCGACCCACGGCGAGCCCTCTGACGTTAACGCTCACCCGCACCTCAGCGATTCCTGCCGCTTTGCTGTCGTTCACAACGGTATTATCGAAAACTATCTTCAGCTCAAGGAATATCTCATTTCAAAGGGCGTGAAGTTCCGTTCGCAGACCGACACGGAGGTCATCGCTCAGCTTATAGAATACTATTATCAGGGCGACCTTGTGGATACGATAATAAAGGTGCTTTCAAAGCTTGACGGCTCATACGCTCTCGGCGTTATAAGCAAGGACGCCCCCGATGAGATAATTGCCGTAAGAAAGGAAAGCCCCCTCATTATAGGGCTCGGCGAAAACGAAAATTACATTGCATCTGACGTTCCCGCTATCCTTTCAAAAACCAGAAGGATCTACCGCCTTCAGAACAACGAGATAGCTATTCTTAAGCGTGACAGTATAAAAATAATCAATACCGACAAGGAAGAGATCGCCAAGACCGTCGAGACGGTAGAATGGGATCTCGATGCCGCCGAAAAGGGCGGATATGAGCATTTCATGTTCAAGGAGATAATGGAGCAGCCCAAGGCTATCAGGCAGACCGTCGCCCGCCATATCAAGAACGGCAGGGTAGTGCTTGACGAGATAAGGCTCACTCCCGAACAGCTCAAAAGCTATAACAAGATCAATATTCTTGCCTGCGGCTCCGCATATCACGTCGGTGTCGTCGCAAAGTACGTATTTGAAAAAACGCTCAGGATCCCCGTAGAGGCGGATCTTGCATCCGAATTCAGATACCGCGACCCGATAGTCGATGACAAGACCCTTACTATAGTTATCAGCCAGTCCGGCGAGACAGCCGATACCAAGGAGGCTATGAAGGAGGCTCAGAGACGAGGCTCTCACGTCATAGCTATCGTAAACGTAGTAGGCTCGGCTATCGCCGAGGAATCCGATGACGTTATATATACCCTTGCAGGCCCCGAAATAGCCGTTGCAACTACAAAGGCATACAGCACTCAGCTTGCGGTCATCTATCTCATGGCTCTGCATTTCGGCGAGATGCTCGGCACTATCGGCAAGGCTGAATACGATAACTATATCACGGAGCTTGAGGCTCTCCCCGATAAAATATCTCAGATACTTGAGAGCGAGGAGAAGATACAGTATCTTGCTTCCAAGCTTTTCAATTCCCGTGATGTATTCTTTATCGGCAGGAATATAGACTATGCTCTTTCACTCGAGGGCTCGCTCAAGCTCAAGGAAATATCCTATATTCATTCGGAGGCCTATGCGGCAGGCGAGCTGAAGCACGGTACTATCTCACTTATCGAGGACGGTACTCTTGTAATAGCTCTCGCTACCCATGAGGCACTCATAGCCAAGACAGTCAGCAATATTGAAGAGGTCCGCACAAGAGGCGCCTACGTTCTTTGTCTTGCCTGTGAGGATCATCAGGAAATAAAGAACGTTGCCCAGAGCACGATTTTTATTCCCAAGACCTGTGATATGATGCTCCCCTCTCTTGCGGTAGTTCCGCTGCAGCTCTTCGCCTATTACGTGGCATCTCTCAAGGGCTGCGATATAGATAAACCGAGAAACCTTGCAAAGTCTGTTACGGTCGAATGACCGTGAAGCAGTCATGAATGAAAGGTGAATTAAATGGAGATTAAAAACGAAAAGATCCTTATTATGGATTTCGGCGGACAGTACAGCCAGCTTATAGCAAGGCGTGTGCGTGAGTGCAGCGTCTACTGCGAGCTCCACTCGTATAAGATAACCGCCGAAGAAATTAAGGCAAAGGGCTATATGGGCATAATATTCACGGGAGGACCTAACAGCACCTACGACGAGAACGCCCCCGTCTGCGACCCCGAAATATTCAAGCTCGGCATTCCCGTTCTCGGAATATGCTACGGCGCGCAGCTCATGGCGCAGACTCTCGGCGGCAAGGTAAAAAGCAGCGATACTAAGGAATACGGCAAGACGGAAATAGAGTGCAACACCTCATCTCTTATCTTTCACGCCGCAAAACCCAAGACCGTTGTCTGGATGAGTCACACCGACTATATCTCAGAGATACCCCACGGCTTCAAGACCACGGCTATTTCAGAGGGCTGTCCCGTTGTAGCTATGGAGGACATAAAGAGAAACTTCTTTGCGCTTCAGTTCCACCCCGAGGTACAGCACACTCAGGAGGGTATGCTCTATCTCAGGAACTTCCTCTATAACGCCTGCGGCTGCACTGCCGCATGGAGAATGAGCTCCTTTGCAAAGAACACGATAAAGGAACTCAAAAAGCAGATAGGCGCTAAAAAGGTGCTGTGCGCTCTCTCGGGCGGAGTAGATTCGTCAGTTGCCGCGCTTCTCGTTCACAAGGCTGTCGGCAATCAGCTCACCTGCATTTTTGTAGATCACGGTTTTCTCCGCAAGGACGAGGGAGATCAGGTCGAAAGCATTTTCAGAAGCAAGTTCAACATGAATCTGATAAGGGTGAACGCGCAGGACAGATTCCTTTCCAAATTAGCGGGTGTATCCGACCCCGAAGCCAAGCGCAAGCTCATCGGCGAGGAATTCATACGTGTATTCGAGGACGAGGCGAAAAAGCTCGGCAAGATCGAGTTTCTGTGTCAGGGCACTATCTATCCCGACGTCGTCGAGAGCGGTACCGGCGAAGCAGCCGTTATAAAAAGTCATCACAACGTAGGCGGTTTACCCGAGGACGTGGGTTTCGAGGGCATTATCGAGCCTTTGCGAGATCTTTTCAAGGACGAGGTCCGTCAGGTCGGCTTAGAGCTCGGCATACCCGAGCAGCTTGTATGGCGTCAGCCCTTCCCGGGTCCCGGTCTTGCTATAAGGATCATGGGAGAGGTTACTGCCGATAAGCTGGAGATCCTCAGAAATGCCGATGCAATAATGCGCGAAGAGTTTTCTGCAAACGATCTCGGCAAATCCGCCGACCAATACTTCGCCGTTCTCACCGACACAAAAAGTGTCGGAGTAATGGGCGACGGCAGGACCTACGAATACACGATAGCTCTCCGTGCCGTTACCACGAGTGACTTCATGACCGCCGATTGGGCGCGTATTCCATACGATGTTCTCGAAAAGATATCCAACAGGATAATCAACGAGGTCGGCAGCATTAACCGTGTCGTATATGACATAACCTCAAAGCCCCCCGCTACTATTGAGTGGGAATAATAAAAATTGTCCCCCGGCAGATCCCCTCAACCTTTTTCGGGGCACCCGCAATAGTCTTAGAAAAAAGATAAAGAAGTAAAAAAAGAGACCTTGTAATGTGA
>CACWNZ010000155.1 GCA_902762335.1 uncultured Ruminococcus sp.
CGTATCCGCGGTATAGAAGTATGGGATGTCGTTGAAGTGGAACGCGAAATCGGGGTGCGGTTGTCCGGTGGACAACTCTGCCAAAGGCAGAAGCACCGAACGAGCCGGCAGGCGAGACCCGGCAGTTTGCCGCCGTGCCGGCGAGCCGCCGGAGCCGATTCGCGGCGCGGCTTTCTTGCAGTATAATACTTTATGCCCGCGCCCATGCTTTATAGTCGTATTCGCGGTATAGAAGTATGGGATGTCGTTGAAGTTGAACGCGAAATCGGGAGCGGCAGCTTGCCGCCGTGCCGGCTTTATCATAATGCGGAATGGGGAGTTTGAAATGATCAAGACACACGGCTGCCGCTGTTCAATGTGGAATTTGGAATGAAGGTCGCCGCTTGCGCGGCATTATAATTGGATTTTGCAGAAGGATCAATTCAAATAGATCCATTAGTTATGAACTATAATTTATATTCCAAATTATTAAGGGGGCTGTTCTTCTCCAAAAACCTGCTATAATGCCCGAAGGGCGACCGCAACTATTCGCTATTCTTTATTCTCTATTCGTTATTCTCTTCTTCTGCTGCTTCCTCGGATTCGGAGGAGGATAAGGCTCTTCTGACGGGTCTTGCGGGGGCGGATACGGGCTCGTCGGAGGGAGAGCTCTGTTCCCTGAGCCTGCGGCGGTATATTTCGGCGTCGGCTCTGAGCCTGACTATCTCGGCTCTGAGGGTCTCGTTTTCGTCGCCGAGCTTTTTTATTTCTTCAAGATATGCCGAGAGCTGTTTTTTAAGGGACAGGGTATCCCTTTCCATTGTATTCAGCTCATCACAGTAGTTCAGCGCCGAAAGCATTGCGGCACCCGTTACGGATGTTCTTGCCGTTCTGCATATCTCCTTTATGCGCCTGTCTACCGTCTCGGCCATAGCGTAGGTGCGGTCGTCGTCCTCGGACGAAAGCACCGTAAAGACGTTTCCTGCTATTTTTATGCGTATCTTCTTTTTTTCACCGTTATTCATGGCGGATACCCTTCCTTCCGTTTGTGTGCTTGTTCTATTATATACCATAACAGGATAATAGAAAAGACGTATTCGGGAAATAATTTTTTTGTCAGCCGAACGAGCACCTGTTTAATGCCGTGCGGCAAATTTTTTTTTCAAAAAAGGGTTTCCCCGTGCGGAACGTGGTGATATAATAGATACTGACATAATAAACGAAAGAGGAGGAAACGATATGTCGAAAAACAGGACCGTTACGGTCTGCTGTCCCGAATGTAAAAAGGAAAGCGAATTTACCGTATGGGACAGCATAAATACGAGCATAGATCCCGATATGGAGGCAAAGGTGAGGGACAGGTCGGCTTTTCTGTTCCATTGCCCCGACTGCGGCGGCGAGACCTATCTTGACTACAGCTTTCTTTATCATAATATGGATAAGAAGCTCATGATACAGTATGCCGATACCGACGAGGCGGCGGCGGAATTCATAGGCGCGCTTGAAGAGAGCTGGAGCACGGATATTTTCAGCAGCCTTAAACTGCTTGAAAAGCTGCTCATTTTCGATAAGGGACTTGACGACAGACTTATCGAGATCTATAAGTTTATCGTTATGCTTAGGTACAGACAGGACAGAAAGGAATGCAACGACCCCGTTCTGTTTTTCTATTCGGACGACAGCGGTAAAATGGCGGTGTTTATCTATGAGGACGGTGAATATATCTGCTCGTCACAGTTCTCCGATGAGGTGTATAACGACCTTTCGCTCAAGTATGCCGATAAGCTGCCCGAGTTCCATAAGGGCGTTATGCTCGCCGATGAAAATTGGGCTTATAATTTCCTCACCGGCAACGTGGACGGGGAGGAATGAGCGGGTCAAACGTAAATTATAATCAATAATTCCGCACTGAGGTCTGCTGACGCGCCCATGCTTTGAAAAAAGCTACGCGCAGTCGGCAGACCTTGCCGTTTACTCCCGAAAATCGACAGATAACTCCATACTTACTGTTAATGGATAAGCCCGTGTAATATAATTGCATAGCACGGAACAGCTACTGCTGCATTTGCTATTCACATTCCTTGTGTCAGAATCACTATTTTGAGAAAAGAATCGACACTGATGCGAATGCAGGCAAAGGTAAGGGGACAGTGTTCCGTATTCATTTCTCCGATGGAGCCGTACTGCGCTTGCGCGGTGCGTTCCATAGTCGGTAATGCCGCATCTGCCCGGGATAACTGCCCCCCTGTTGTTATCCTGCCGTACCCCTACGGAGGCGCAGATACGGCGTCATCGGCTTATAAAATAAAGATCCTGCACGGGTGAATGCAGGATCTTATTTTTTTGCGGTCTCACGGGGCGCAAGGGCAAGACTTACCGTTATTTTGAATTCGCTTTCGTCGCAGGCGAAGCTCAGCTCTCCGTGATAATGAGAGACCGCAAGCTCGACAGAATACAGCCCTATTCCGTGCGCATCGTCGCCGTTTTTCCTGCCGCTTACGGGCATACCGTTTTCAAAAGCGACCCTTTCGGCAACGGGGTTGGTTATCTCAATAAATAGAAAACCGCTGCTGCAAATACAGCTTATCTTTATAGTCTTTTTCTCATCGGTGTTAATTTTTTCGCAGGCCTCAATGGAATTGTCAAGGGTATCACCTAATATCACGCAAAGATCGCGGGGCTTTATACCCTCGGTCGGAAGAGCGCCGTCAAATTCTATAACGATGTCCGAGCTCTGTGCGCGCAGCGCCTTTTCGGCAAAAATGGCGTCCGCTATCCTGTTGCCCGTATCAAACAGCGGCGCGGCGGCGGAAAGCTCCTGCTGAACGCTGCGTAGCATTTCAAGGGCTTCGGCGCATTTTCCCTCTTCAAGCAGGTCGTTAAGACCGATAGACATATTTTTAAGGTCGTGTCTGAGCCTGCGCATTCTGAAATAGGATTCGGAGAGTCGGGAATAATGCTCTGTCTGCTTTTCGATCTGTCGTTCGTAGCGTTGGGTAAGCCTTCTGAAATGCCTGTCCGAGGTAGAGTAGATAACGAGGCAGATTATAATGAGCGTCATTATTACAAGCAGGAAGATGAACGTGAGCTTTACCGAATCCGACCATACAGGGTGATCATAGAAGGGCTTTTTCAGTATGGATACCGAAAGAAAGGCGCAGCAGAAGAGAAGCAGGAGGGTTATTGACTTTATGGGCTGCGGGGTCAGCCTGAGCGAATATCTTATGCGGTGTCTCAGCCGGGAATAACCCGCGAATATGCAGCCTGCAAGCAGCAGAATGCAGGAGAGAGACCCGCAGAGTAATTCGGGTACGGTATCTACCATGTTATCGGCAGTTGATGCCGAAACGAGTATGACCGTTATCAGGTGAAGCACGATATATTCATATAAGACCGTGCGCAGGCGTATTTTAGTCAGAGAAATATACGCGGCTGCCGTTGCGGGAACGAAAAATGCCACGGGGACAAGAACGATGCCCGCGGGCAGGAAAAACCGCATAGTCAGCAGATAAGCGGCAAACAGAGCTGTCGAGCTTATGCAGCAGGGCAGAAGCCGCACACCCGCGCTGAAGAGCCGCCGCGACAGAATGAGCAGGCTTATGTAAGTTATATAGGCACCCAACGAGGTCAGTATGATATTTATATCCATGCTATAACCTCACATAACAGTTCCTTACGAAGTCCATATAGCTTTTGCGGAAATCCGCAAGCCGCGTGCGCCCTATGGACGCTCTCTCGCCGTTTATTAGGATAAGCTCGCTGCCCTGTATGGACGAGATATAATACATATTCACAACGTAAGATTTATGTATCCTGTAAAAGCAGTGCGCGGGCAGCAGCTCGTGCACCTTTGAAAGGGTCTTGGAGCTGCGGTAGGTGTTGTCCGTGGTGCGCACGAGGCAGTATTTTCCGTCGCCCTCAAGGTAGATTATGCTTTTTGCCTCTAAGGTGATCTGCTGACCGTCGCTTATTATGACTATGGGGGATAAATGGCTGTTGTTCTCAAGGAAGGTATCGAGAGCCGAATACAGCTTTTCTTCGCTGACGGGCTTTAAGAAAAACCTGAACGGCTGTACCTCAAAGGCATCATAGACGAACTGCGGATACTGCGTTATAAATATTATACAGCCCGCAGCGTTTTTGGCGCGAAGCTCCTTTGCAGCCTCCATGCCGTTTATATCGGGGAGCTGATAGTCGAGCAGTATCATATCAAAGACGATTTTGCTCTCAAGCAGACTTCTGCCGTCAGAGAATTCATATATGTCAAGCGCTATTCTTTTTTGTTTCTTATAGTCGAGCAGCATCTCGCGCAGCCCGTTTCTGAAGTGATCTTCATCGTCACATATAGCTATCTGCAACCACAGCGCCCCCTTTCATGTCAAAGTATGAATTATGATAACATTTTACATTATATCACAAAATTCGCAGGATGATATACACAAAATGGCAAAATTCTTTGAATTTTTTGTGAACACGCCGCCGCCGTCGGGCGCCCGGGCTGATTGTTCAAGAAAAAAACATTTGAATATTGCCGCTTTCTATGGTACAATAAAGCATATTTTATTTTTGAGGTGTTGTACTATGGCAAAATATATGGAGCTTGAGAATATCGACAGCTACTACGAGCAGGTAGTAAAGAAAAAAATGGGAACGGATACCGTCATGAAGCTGGCTATAGGTCTGTCGCTGGTGATCATCACGCTTGTCGTCAGCATTGTTCTCATGGTTACGGTAGCCGACTGGCTGTTTCTTATCGTGCTTATGATGGTGCCTTTTGCGGGATATCTTATCTACTACATAATAAAAAATTCCCGTGTGGAATACGAATACACCTTTGTTTTAGGCGAGCTGAGGATAGCAAGGATAAAGGGCAGGGCGAAGCGCCGCACGATAACCTACTTTGACGTAAAGAACATAGACGACATCGGCAGATACATAGACCCGCAGACGGGCAAGAGGACGATAGACCCGTCAAAGTATCCCGAGCTTCTTCATGCCGCCGAAAACGACTACTATCTTAACACCTATTATCTCGTTATCCATGACAAGGTGAGGAAAAAGCCCGCAGTCATACTGATGACCCCGAACGAAAGGACCTTCAGCCTTATAAGACCGTATCTTTCGGTCGAGCTGAAAAAGAAGTTCCTCAAAATGCAGAAGGAGGACGAGCTTATCCGCGCAAGCATAAGCAAGGGAGCAAAGGCTGAAGCGGCATCTCAGGAGGAAAAGTCCGAGGAGAAAAAGCCCGAGGAGAAGAAGTTCGAGGAGAAGAAGTCCGAGGAGAAGAAGTCCGAGGAGAAGAAGCCCGAGGAGAAAAAGCCCGAGGAGAAGAAGTCTGAGGAGAAGAAGTCCGAGGAGAAAAAGCCCGAGGAGAAGAAGCCCGAGGAGAAGAAAACCGGCATAAAGCCTGCGGCGAACAAATCCTCTGCGCCGAAAGGAAAATCGGGCGGAGCAAAGAAAAAGGGCAAGAAAAAATAATTATCACAAATCATCAACGGCACGGCGCTCCGCAAGGAAACCGTGCCGCTTTTTTATATTAATGAATATTGAATACTGAAAACTGAATAATGAATAATTGTGGTTGGCGGTGCGCAGCACCGCCATTTATAGAAAGCTTTTGGAGAATGACAGCTTCTTGCCCGTGAGAAAGCTACGGAAGTCCGACATATCGGGTACGCTGTTCGGCAGGCACCGGCGGCTCGCTTCCGCTCCCGATTTCGCGTTCCACTTCAACGACATCCCATACTTCTATACCGCGAATACGACTATAAAGCATGGGCGCGGGCGTGAAGCCTGGTGTCACAAGAAAGCCGTGCCGCGAATCGGGAGCGCAGGCTCTGCGCGAAACTCAGGGCTTTTGAATGAGTAAATAAACTATGAACAGAGCCAGTTAGCAACGATTTTATCAAGGTATGAGGTGTCAAGGAGACAATTAAATTGCTTGTCGG
>CACWNZ010000156.1 GCA_902762335.1 uncultured Ruminococcus sp.
TCCCCGAAATGAGGAACGAGAGCGGAGAAAAGCTTACGGATAAGCGTCTGCTTGACGAGCTTAACGGCGTTGCTGCGGAAAGCTATCCCCTGCGTGAGATGATCGACGGTCTTGAAAAGAGACTTGATCTGTTCCGCGGCGAAAGAGATACCGAGCTAGATACCACTATACTCGGCTTCCGCTATTTCGGCTGAGGAGGTAGATGATCTGATGCAGACAGATAAATTGTATCGGTCGTATTTTGAGGAATCGGAAATGAACGAGCCCTATACTGACTGTAAGCAGCACCTTGACGATCTTCTTGCGCTTCTTGACCTGTGTCTTGCGGCGGCAGCGAGCGCAAGAGGTCTTGAGAGCGGGCTGTTCGAGGCGGATCAGACAGGCAGAACGCCCGATCTGACGGTCTCCGCCGATGATACGGACAGGCTTCTTCTGCCGAGGGATAAGGAGAGCTACGGTATTGCTCCTGAAATAAAGCGGCAGATAACACTTGCGCGTTTCCATATCGCCATGAGGCTCGAAAAAAGCGCCGCAAAGGACTATATCCCGCCGTTTGAGATGATAAGGTCCCTGTTCGGGCTTGACGAGCTTGAGAGCTTCTGTATGCTGCTTGCGTTTTCGGCGGAGTACGACAGAAAATACGAGGGCGTGTACGCATGGCTGCACAATAATTCACCCGACTACTATCCCACAAAATGGCTCGCCTTCAGACTGTACGAATTATTATTTGACCCTCTGCCGCAGGATACGGCGGCGGCAATACTCACGGGAAGCTCACCGCTGTGCAGGTATCTGCTGTCGCATGAGCTTCGCAGGCGTGACCGCACCGAGATCTCGGGCAGGCTGGTGCTATCCCGCAGGGCGGCGGCTTATCTGCGCGGCATTAATAAGACCGACCCCGCACTTGAGGGGATATGCATAGCCTTGCGCCATGACGAAAAAAGCTATATCCCCTTCAGAGAGGAGATCTCCGACAGACTTCTCTATCTGCTGGTCAGAAAGGGTTTCCGCAAAAAAGGCTGCTTTATCGCGGAGCTCTGCGGAGAAAAGGGCATAGGCAGAACTACCGCGATCCTCAAGGCACTATCCGCGCTCGATATGTCGGCGCTGAAGATAAAGCTTGACCCGCTTATCGACATGGGCGACGAGCAGAGAAACAAGCTGCTTGATATGATATATGCCGAGACCGTGCTTACGGGAGCCGTGCCGTGCTTTGAAACGGAGCAGCGCAGTGAAGTTCCCGAAAGCGAGGACGGTCCCGTTATCGATACGAGACAGGCGGAAAGATCATACACTGCGGGCAGGATAGCCTCACAGTACCCTATGGTGTTCTGGCTCAGCCCCGAAAAGGACTCTGCGCTCAACGGCATAGATGCCGAGACGCTCACCACAGAGCTGCCCGTGTTAACGGCAAACGAAAGATCGCTTTTCTGGAAAAGCTTTATTTCAGCCGATGAAAAAACCGTAATGTCCTGCGCCAACAGGTATATCCTTACCCCCGCAGGCATAAAAAGCTCGGCGGGTCTTGCACGGGTGCTTGCAGGCTCCGAAAACAGCCCCTTGGACGACAGACACCTTGCCGAGGCGGTAAGACAGAATAACGTAAACAGACTCGGCGGCTATGCCAAAAGGATAAACGCCGTTTTCACCTGGGACGATCTCGTTGTCGGCGACGAGCAGAAGCGCCGCATGAGAATGATCTGCGATCAGGTGCGTTACCGCAACGTGGTAAACGAGGATTGGGGCTTTGCAAAGGGCAGCCCCTACGGTCGCGGGCTCTGCGCGCTGTTCTACGGCTCTCCCGGTACGGGCAAGACCATGGCGGCGCAGGTAATGGCAAACGAGCTGGGACTTGAGCTTTACAGGATAGATCTTTCTCAGCTTACGAGCAAATATATAGGCGAAACACAGAAGAACGTCAGCAGACTTTTCGACAGGGCAAAAAATCTCAACGCAATGCTGTTTTTTGACGAGGCTGACGCAATGTTCGCAAAGCGCTCCGAGGTAAAGGATTCCCACGACCGCTACGCCAACGCGGATACCGCCTTTCTGCTGCAAAGGCTTGAGGACTACGAGGGAATAACGGTGCTTGCGACCAACTACGTCAATAATATAGACGACGCCTTCAAGAGAAGGATCAGATTCATGATAAACTTCGTGTTCCCCGACCCCGCAGTAAGGCTCAGACTGTGGAAAAAGATACTTCCCGCGCAGGCGAGAACGGACGAGCCTCTCGATCTCGAATTCTTTGCCGAGCGCTTTGAGCTTTCGGGCAGCAATATAAAGGAGATACTTACGAACGCCGCCTATCTTGCGGCAGCACAGGGAACGGGTATAAAAAACCGCCATATCATTGAGGCGGTAAAGCTGAATTTTTCTAAATACGGAAAAACACTGACCAACGCCGAT
Organism: uncultured Ruminococcus sp.; assembly: GCA_902762335.1. Lineage (GTDB taxonomy): Bacteria > Bacillota > Clostridia > Oscillospirales > Acutalibacteraceae > UBA1213. The sequence goes on from CACWNZ010000156.1 coordinate 2,410, forward strand.
TTCGGCTATCTCGGTCAGGAAGGAGGATAAAAATGCAAAACAAAAATGCAGGGGACTATCTTGAGGCGATAGGACGGATACTGACGGAAAAAACGGAATACGACTTTACCGTTGAGGAGAACGAATACGGCGCCGATCTGGTATCGGAGCTGCCGTCGCCGTTTTCGGAGGAGGGAAGATCGGGCTGCGCAATTCAGCTTAAGCGGATAAACGACGATTTCTTTTTGTTCGCGCTGAGGATAACGCTGCTGTCCGGTCTGCCCGAGGAGCTTTACGACGATATAACGGCGGTCTCGGAGATGATAAACGATCACATTGCCGCAGGGACGTTCAAGCTTGAAAGGGAGAGCGGAGTTCTGTATTTTAGTCACGGCATAATTATAGATTCCGCAGCGCAGAAGAGCGAGGCGGCGCTGAATATTTTCACGGCGCTTTCGGTAATGGCGGCAACCGCAGAAAATACCGCAGAGCTGTATTCGGAGCTTATAAGCGGAGAAAAAAGTGCCGAAGCTATCATCGGCGAAATATGCGAAACGTGAGGTGACGGAAATGAAACAAAAGGATATTGATCTGTTAGCGGCTATCGGCGAGCGGCTTTCGGAGTCAGGCATAGCCGCCCGGCCCGCAGAGATAGACGGTATAATAGTTCTTGAGCTTGAGGGGCGCGCTGAAAGCGAGGATAAGGAATTCGACTGTACGGTAACGATCTGTCACCCGTCTGAGGATACCACAGCGGTGCAGCTTCTCGTATCGCTTTTTTATCAGCTTGACGAGGAAAAAGCAAAAGCGGCTGCAAGCCTGCTGCCCGAGATGAATTCTTTTCTTGAGATAGGCTCGTTCGGGTGTCTGGTGGAGGGGGGATATCTGTATTTCTCTCACTCGTTCTTTACGGACGGTCTTTCGGAGGACAGCGTTCTGAGGTGCTTTGCCGCATATCTTGAGGCGGTCACGCTTACGGCGCTGAAGGGCAAGAAGCTTCTTATGCCCGTTATAAAGGGCGACATCACACCCGAAGAAGCGGATAAGGACGAGCTGAGAATAGTGCAGTTCTGATAAGATACCGAAAGGAGGCGCAGACATGCCGAGAAGAAAAAGAAAAGGGCAAAAGCCCACCGAAAAAGAAAATACGAGCGGTCATTCAACCGAAAGTGAAGATGATGATGACGATGATGACGACGGCTCGTCTACCCTTGTGATATCCTCTCAGGGTACGGAAAAAATACAGCATCCCGTCGCAAAGCGTGCTGAAGAGAAAAAAGAGGAAAAGCCCGGGGATAAAAAAGAAGAGAAGCCCGGGATCATACAGTCGGACGACGACGATCCCGACGACGAGGGAAAGCCTGTTCTTAAGGTAGTCGAGCCGAAGAAGAAGCAAAGAAGAAACAGCTCTCCCGATATCGAAAGAGATGACGTGCGTGAGCCTGAAATAGCTCAGAACGATCCGAAGCTTGAGGCAAAGGAGAAGGAGGAACGCCGTCAGGCGCGCGCCGCGCAGCTCAGAAGATCCGCAAGCACAGAAGCGTTTTATCTCCCCGATACGGGAGGAACAACGAGCACGATGGGATCCGGTAACTCAAAAAAGTCGGAGAATCTGAGCAGTTCTGCCAATTCAAGCAGCTCAAGCAGTTCAAGCAGCTCAAGCAGCTCAAGCAGCTCAAGCAGCTCAAGCAGCTCAAGCAGCTCGGAAGACCCGGATTCCGGCGACGAGATAGTGGTCAGAGAACACTCGGACGATGAGGAGCCGAGCGAGAGAGAAAAAAGGCTCAACGATATAGCCGCCATGGGGGACGAAAGAAAGATCCTGCTCAGGAGAGTAATGGTAGAGCACTACGACGACTATAAGCGGAACGGCGTATACGGAGATGAGGAGCCCGAGGAGGACAGCGCCGATGAGGATAACGAGGAGGAGGACGACGACTCCGAGGGATCGGGCGATGAGATCCCCGACAAGGTAGTGGATCTTCTTAAAAAGGGTGCGGAGAAAAAGCATAAGGGTCTTGATGATGACGATGATGACGGCTTACTTGATGAGGGCGATGAGA
>CACWNZ010000157.1 GCA_902762335.1 uncultured Ruminococcus sp.
TGTTCAGGATACTTGCTCAGATCAGTCAGAAGACAAATATTTTCAACAATAAGTTCACCCTCAATTTCGGCTGGGGCTTCTTCTATCTCGTTGAGAGAAAGGACGACAAGGGAGAAAAGTTCTGGGTGCTTCAGACTACAGACTATAATGCCGAGGAGAGAGGCGGAAAAACCGACGATCTTACGACCTCTCTCGTTATTCAGAATATGCAGGTAGAGGCAGTTCAGGTGGCAAAGGTAAGCCCCGAGGCTTGTACCTACAGGGATACCGTGCTCGTCCTCAAGGACGCTATCAATGCCGACAGCGTCTATATGAACAGGAACGAGGCCTCAAAGAACGGTGATTCGGGCTGGTACTTCGGTCTGCTTGACGACCCCAACGAGGATAAGCATACATCTGCCGATTACGAGAAGATGCCTTCATATAAGCTCATGGCTTTTCTGCCCGAGGCTCTCAGGGTGCTCCAGCTCCCCGTAGGCACTGTTGCGGTGTTCCAGAACAAGAGACTTACCGCCCTCGTTGACAAGGACGACAAGGCTATGAAGTTCACCACCGAGGATGAAAGAAGAAAGCTCGGACTGAAGCAGCGCGAGCAGTTTGAAAGAGAGGTACAGGAGGCAAGGGAAAGAGCTCTTGCTCAGAAGGCTGCCGAAAGCGTTAAAAAGGAGCTTCCCGAGGATAAGATAGAGGAAGAATGAGCACGGAAAAAAAGATATTCAGTCTGCTTAAGCAGAACGGCAGGGCAAGGCGCGGCGAGCTGATAACGGCTCACGGCAGGGTGATGACGCCCGCATTTATGAACGTGGCTACCTGCGGCGCGATAAAGGGCGCTGTTTCCGCCCTCGATCTGTCAGAGCTGCGCTGTCAGGTACAGCTCTGCAATACCTATCACCTTCATCTTCGCCCGAATGACGAAACGGTCAGAAAGCTCGGCGGTCTGCATAAATTCACAAGGTGGAACGGCCCGATACTGACCGACAGCGGCGGGTTTCAGGTGTTCTCGCTTGCAAAGCTGCGCAATATCAAGGAGGAGGGAGTTACCTTCGCCTCGCATATTGACGGTCATAAAATATTTATGGGACCCGAGGAAAGCATGACGATACAGTCTAACCTCGGCTCGGATATAGCAATGGCTTTTGACGAGTGCATAGAAAATCCTGCGGAGTATGATTATACGAAGCGCTCCTGCGAGCGTACCCTGCGCTGGCTGTGCAGGTGCAGGGATAAGCTTGACGAACTGAATTCCCGCGACGATACGGTCAACAGGGAACAGATGCTTTTCGGGATAAATCAGGGCGCGACCTACGACGATCTTCGCATAGAGCACATGGAGAGGATAAGGGAGCTTGACCTTGCGGGCTACGCTATAGGCGGTCTTGCGGTAGGTGAGACGGCAGAGCAGATGTACCATATAATAGACGTTGTCGAGGAGTATATGCCCAAGGACAAGCCGAGGTACCTTATGGGTGTGGGAACGCCCGTGAACATTCTTGAGGCGGTCAGCAGGGGCGTAGATATGTTCGACTGCGTTATGCCCACAAGGAACGCGCGCCATGCAAACGTGTTCACCTGGAGCGGCAGGCGCAATATGATGAACGAGAAATACACCCTTGACGAAGACCCCATAGATACCGAATGTGACTGTCCCGTATGCAGGAGCTTCACAAGGGCGTATATCAGGCATTTGTTCAAGAGCGGAGAAATGCTCGCTATGCGGCTGTGCGTTATGCATAATATCCGGTTTTACAATACCCTTATGATGAGGATCAGAGAGGCAATAGACAACGACAGCTTTGATGAGTTCTATCGCAGATACGTTCCCGTGCTTGACAGGAGAATATAGGATATGAGCCGTCTCACCGCAGTGGGACGGTTTTTTTGCGGAATTATGATAAATTAAAATTTGTTTACAGCCGCAATATATGAATTATTACTCTTGAAACGCCGATAAAAAGCTGATATAATATAAACGTTGTTTTTTACGATAAACTATCTATCATTGAAAGGAAGATAAGGAATATGTTTTTTGGCTTGGCAGATAATGCTGCATCAACAGCAGCTTCGGCGGCAAGTACGGCGGCAAATCAGGCGCAGCAGCAGAGCCCCTGGCAGTGGGTCATCACTATTGGTATATGGGTGGTCGTAATTGCGGCCGCGTATTTTCTGTTTATCCGTCCTCAGAAGAAGAGACAGAAGCAGGAGGAGGAGCTCAGAAAAAGCATTGAGATCGGTGACGATATAACGACTATCGGCGGTATCGTCGGCAGAGTTATCGCCGTAAGAGACGACGACGAGACCTTTATCGTTGAAACGGGCAGCGACAAAACGAGAATGCGCTTCAAGAAGTGGGCTATCGCTTCAGTAGATACTCCCGACAAGCAGCCCAAGAAGGACGACAAGACCGATAAGTCTGACGACAAGGCTGACAAGAAGGACAAGAAAAAGAAAAAGTCCGATGATGAGTTATCGGACGAAAAATAATATCAGAACGAGAACGGCAGAAAACGCCGTTCTTTTTTTGCGCCGGAGTTCTAACACGTGAAGCGCAGGAATAGAATGACAGCAGAGAAGTACCATTAAGGTGAACGGAGCTGTCGTGATGCAGAGTGAGAAAAGAACAGATATAAGGAGAGCGGTCAAGGCTGTTGTGATAGGCGCGGCGGCAGGGGTGTCGATCTCGATGCTGCTTATCCTTGTCGGTGCGCTTATAGCCGTAAAAACAGGCGCCGTGCCGTATAACGCCGTGCCTTATATAGCAGGGGCGGCGCAGGGCATAGGGGCGCTTGCAGGCGGCTATATATGCGGCAGAGCGTTCAGAAGAATGGGGATGGCTCTCGGGGCGGCGTGCGGCAGTCTCGCGGGGGCGGCGCTGTTCGTTATCGGGCTGATCAGCGGCGGTACAGCGGCATGGACGGCGCTGATACGCCTGCTCATATCTGTCCTGTGCGGCGCTATAGGCGGCATAGCGGGCGTAAATAAAAGAAGCCGCAGAAAATAGGCGGAAAATGTTGAATTTATTAAAAAGATGTGTTATTATATAATCGTACTATAAGAGGTGCGCCGCGGAGAATATCCGTGTGACGGGCTTCAGGGAAAGGGTGAACGAAATGAAGGCAACAAAGCATATCAAAACTCTCAACAAGGCTAACCTTAAGGAAAGCGCTGCCAAGGGCGGCTGCGGCGAGTGCCAGGCTTCCTGTCAGTCAGCCTGCAAGACCTCTTGCACCGTAGCTAACCAGAAGTGCGAGAAGTAATTTACAGCACGAATAAAACTGTGTATGGGGCGGATGAGCAGTCCGCCCTTTACTTTGTTAAAAAGGAGAATGGAAATGATACATAAGTATCAGCTCAACGGATATAATATCTGTCTTGACGTTCACAGCGGCGCGGTCCATGTTCTTGACGACATCGCCTATGACGTGCTAGACTACTGCGACGAGAATATGCAGCAGACCGTCCCCGAAAAAATGCTTGACGAGCTTTCTGCAAAATATGACAGAGACGAGCTTGCCGAGACCTACGAGGCTCTCTATGAGCTGTATCAGGCGGGACAGCTCTTCTCGCCCGATGATTACGAGCAGTTTGCCGACCTTATGACAAAGGCGCCCATAAAGTCGATGTGCATAAATATATCTCACGACTGCAACCTGCGCTGCGAATACTGCTTTGCCGCAAAGGGCGATTTCGGTCAGGGGCGCTGTCTTATGTCCCTCGATACAGCAAAGAAGGCTATCGACTTCATCATTGCAAACTCCGGCACAAGGCACAACCTTGAGGTGGACTTCTTCGGCGGCGAGCCCCTTATGAATTTCGAGGTCGTTAAGCAGACCGTAGAATACGCAAGGAGCATTGAGAAGGCTCACGGCAAGAATTTCCGCTTTACTATAACGACAAACGGACTTCTTCTTGACGACGACAAGATAGATTTCATAAACCGCGAGATGAACAACGTAGTTCTTTCCCTTGACGGGCGTAAGGAGGTAAACGACAAGCTGAGAGTTACCCCCAACGGCAAGGGCTGCTATGATATTATCGTGCCGAAGTATCAGAGGCTCGTATCAAAGCGCGGCGATAAGGACTATTACATCAGAGGAACGTTCACGACCTTCAGCAAGGATTTCACTGCGGACGTTCTGCACATGAAGGAGCTGGGCTTTGAGCAGCTCTCCATAGAGCCTGTCGTATCCGACCCCAAGCTTGATTACTCGATCAAGGAGGACGATCTGCCCGCCGTATTCAAAGAATACGAGCGCCTTGCAAAGACCCTTATAGAAATGCGCAAAAGGGGAGAGTATTTCAACTTCTTTCATTTCATGATAGATCTCGATCAGGGACCCTGCGCCATAAAGAGACTTCGCGGCTGCGGCTGCGGCAACGAATACGTCGCTGTAACCCCGCAGGGAGACATATACCCGTGCCACCAATTTGAGGAAAAGTTAAAAATGGGCAACCTCAACGACGGCACCTTCGATCAGGAAATGAAGCTTCGCTTTGCAAGGGCTAACGTATATTCTAAGACCAACTGCAAGAACTGCTGGGCTAAATTCTACTGCAGCGGCGGCTGCAATGCGAACAACTACCAATACGAGGGCGACATACTCAGATCCCACAGGGTGGGCTGCGAGCTTGAGAAAAAGCGTCTTGAGTGCGCTATCATGATAAAGGCAGCGCTCTCCGACTACGGAGTTGAGCAGAGCACAGACTGCGACAGCGGCGACTGCTTTGCGGAATGCCGATAATAAATGTGGAATTCTACGGCAGGCGGGAAACCCTTTGTTCAGAAGCAAAGGGTTTCCCGGTAAAACAATTGCGAAAAAAGCTTGACACGAGCGGAAAAACGTGGTATAGTATATCGGTAAAACAAAGTAAAGTCAAGGCTTTCACCTGTATGGTAACGTCCGTTACGGGTCAATAGTGAAATACCTCTGTATAGCAGGGGCGTATTATGCTGTTGATGCGCGGATAGTCGGGTGACTGTCGGCGCTTTCTTTATGTTTATATTTTATGTGGAGGTGCGTTAAGATTAGCAAGCAGGAAATACAGATCAACGAGGAGATCCGTGACAAAGAGGTCAGAGTTATAGATGCACAGGGCGGACAGCTCGGCATTATGTCTGCGGCAAAGGCTCTTGAGCTTGCTGTGGAAAAGAATCTTGACCTGGTGAAGATCGCACCGCAGGCGCAGCCGCCTGTATGCAAGATCATGGATTACGGCAAATACCGCTTTGAACAGGCAAAGCGTGAAAAGGAAGCAAGGAAAAATCAGCATATTGTTGATATAAAGGAAGTAAGGCTCTCTCTTAATATCGACACCCACGATTTTAACACAAAGCTCAATCACACACAGAAGTTTATCAAAGGCGGAGACAAGGTAAAGGTATCTATTCGTTTCAGGGGCAGAGAAATGGGACATCCCGAGCTTGGTACCGAGATAATGATCAGATTTGCCGAGGCTTGTCAGGAATTTGCAAACGTTGAAAAGCCTGCAAAGTTAGAGGGACGCAGTATGATAATGTTCCTTGCACCGAAACCTAACAAATAAACCCAAATTCAAGGAGGAGCTAAAAATGCCCAAGATCAAGACACACAGCGGAGCAAAAAAGCGCTTCAAGCTTTCAAAGACCGGTAAGGTCATCCGTGCGCACGCAAACAAGTCACACATTCTTAACAAGAAGACCACAAAGCGCAAGAGAGGTCTCAGAAAGACCGTTGCTGCCGATAAGACGAACGTAGCAGCTATCAAGCAGCTTATCCCCTATAAATAATCGACGGCTCGTGCAACAATAAAATAAGTATTATCGGAGGTATATAAAATGGCAAGAGTAAAGGGTGCGCTGGCTACGCGCAAAAGAAGAAAAAAGGTCTTAAAGCTTGCAAAGGGCTATTGGGGCGCTAAGAGCAAGCACTTCAAAATGGCTAAGGAAGCCGTAATGAAGAGCGGCAACTATGCATATATCGGCCGTAAGCAGAAGAAGAGAGATTTCAGAAGACTCTGGATCACCCGTATCTCTTCGGGCTGCAAGGCTAACGGAACAAACTATTCTACATTCATGAACGGACTCAAGAAGGCAGGCATCACTCTCAACAGAAAGATGCTCTCCGAGATCGCTATCGCTGACGCTCAGGCCTTCACTGCTCTTGTAGAAAAGGCAAAGGCGGCTCTCTGATAAAAGCTTCGGCACCTAAGTGAAAAGTCTTAGGTGCCTTTCTTTATAACTATCCCTTGACCGAAAGGCGGCTTTTGTATGGAAAAGAATATCGTGCTCATAGGAATGCCCGGCTGCGGTAAAAGCACCGTAGGCGTTGTGCTTGCAAAGATAACGGGCTTCCGCTTTCTTGATGCCGACCTCGTTCTTCAGGAGAAGGAGGGAAGGCTCATCAGCGAGATAATAAGGCAGGAGGGGCTTGAGCCCTTTATTAAAATAGAAAACAGGATAAACACAGGCATAAACGCGGTAAAAACGGTAATAGCCACGGGCGGCAGCGTAGTGTACGGCAAGGACGCAATGAGACATTTCAAGCGCTCGGGCATTATTGTGTATATAAGACTGCCCTACGAGGAGATAGAGGCAAGGCTCGGGGATCTGACGGCAAGAGGCGTTGCCATAAGAGAGGGTCAGACCCTCAGAGAACTCTATGACGAAAGACAGCCCCTTTACGAGCAGTATGCCGACATCACGGTGGACGAGAAGGGTCTGGATATTTCCCGCACCGCGCTGTATATAAGAGACAGGGTAAGGGAATATATATCGGAGGCAAAAAATGATAACGAGTAAGGACAACGAGCTTATCAAGGACTGCGCTAAGCTGATCTCGAGCGCTAAGTACAGAAGGGAAAAGGGGCTTTTCGCCGCAGAGGGGGCAAGGCTGTGCACCGACGGAGTTATCTCGGGCTCTGCGCCCGCGGTGTTCCTTTATACCGCTTCCGCAAGGGATAAGTATAAGGAAGAATTCTCACTTATAAACGGCGCGGCTGAAAGAAGCGAGGAGATAAGCGAAGGCCTTTTCGTTAAAATTTCCGATACCTCGGCGCCGCAGGGCTTTTTGTGTATTTTTCATACACTTGACAAAACGGATAATTCGTATAAAATAAATAAACAGGGACGATACGCGGCGCTTGAGAATATTCAGGATCCCTCTAACATCGGCACTATATTAAGAACTGCCGAGGCGTTGGGAGCTGACGGAGTGATCCTATCCCGCGACTGCTGTGATATTTACTCGCCCAAGGTGGTGCGCGGCAGCATGGGGGCGGTATTCAGACTGCCCGTGATGATCGCGGAGGATATGACGGCGTATATTTCGGATCTTACCGCAAGGGGCTTCAATACCTACGCATCTACTCCGCACGAGGCGGAGGATATAAGCGCTCTGTCCTTTGAGGACGGCGGCATTATGCTTATAGGCAACGAGGGCAGCGGACTAAGACCCGAAACGATTGCCGCCTGCGGAAAAAGCGTGCGCATAAATATGAGAGGCAGGGCGGAATCGCTCAACGCGGCGGCAGCCGCAGCGATATTGTTATTTAAGCTGACGGAACAGTAAGACGGAGGTCGCTATGGACAGCAGTATATATTCGATATGGCTGACCACCTGTTTAGGACACGTACACAGGAGGTCAAAGGCTGTAATGGAGGCGTTTGAAAGCGCCGAGCAGCTTTTCAGAGCCGATGAGAAGGAACTCAGGCTTTCCGGCGTATTCACGAACGCCGAGATCGGCAGGCTCATGAACAAGAAAAAGCTCGACGTTGCAAAGCGTATATATGAAAGAGCGGTAGAGGCAGGGGACAGGGTGATAGATGCTTCCTCTGCCGAATACCCCGCGTGCTTCCGTGAGCTGTCCTATCCGCCGTTTCTGATCTATATAAGAGGCAGACTGCCTGCTCACAGCGGTATCTGCGCGGGAGTAGTCGGCACGAGAGAGGCGACTATGGTGGGCAGACAGACTGCCTTTGATCTGTCTTATAATCTCACCAAAAACAACGTGCTGATAATCAGCGGAGGCGCTCAGGGCATAGATACTCAGGCTCATAAGGGGGCGCTTCAGGCGGGCGGCAGCACTATATGCGTGCTCGGCTGCGGAACTAATGCCTTTTATAATATGGAAAACGCCGACCTGCGAAAAGAGATAGTCAGGCACGGCGCGATAATAACCGAATATCCGCCCGACTCTATGCCTACGGATAATTCCTTCCCCCAGCGCAACAGGCTCATAGCGGCGCTGTCGGACTGCTGTATCATCGTGGAGGGCGGACTCGGCAGCGGCTCGCTGATAACGGCGGCTAAGGCGGCGGAGCTTTCAAGAAGGATCTTTGCCGTGCCGGGAAGTCTTGACAATCCAAGGGCGATGGGCTCCAATATGCTGCTTACCGCGGGGGCTCTTGCGGTAGTCAGTCATAAGGACGTGCTGAAATGGTACACGGGCGCTCACAGAGATGTAAAGGCGGGCTATATCGACTGTCAGGAGATAGGCGTAATAAGGGATACAAAGTTTCGTGATGCAAGAATGGGCTCGGTTTATGAGCCGGAGGAGAAAAGCCCGGTCAATGCCGACGATCGTATCCCGGACGTCGTGACAAGACCTGCCGATATAAAGGAGAGCCGTCCGGAAGATCCCCCTGAAGCAAAAGAAAAAGCTGCCGAAAAAACCAAAAGCGACCT
>CACWNZ010000158.1 GCA_902762335.1 uncultured Ruminococcus sp.
AAATAGACACCGATATTGAAGGTATGCCCGAGGGCGTTGAAGAAGCCTACAGGGGCAGCGGAAACACGGGCTACGTCTTTATAGTAGAGACAAAGGGCTACGGCGGCAAAATAAAATTTATATGCGGAATAAAAAACGACGGCACTATGGAGGCTGTCAAGACTCTCTCGCATACGGAGACGAGCGGTGTCGGCACTAAGGCTGTAGACAACGGCTCCGACTACCGCGAAGGCTTCTTCGGAAAAACGAGGGAGGACTGCGCCAAGGTGGACACCATAACGGGCGCGACCATATCGTCGGCAGCGATCAAAAAAGCCGTAGATATTTCCTTTATTGCCTATGACAGGGTAAAGGAGGCGGAACGATGAAAACTCTGAACAACTTTACAAAGGGAATATTCAGGGAAAACCCCGTGCTCGTTCTCGTGCTCGGCACCTGTCCTACGCTTGCTACCTCTACGAGCGTAGTAAACGCTCTCGGCATGGGCGCGGCTGCGACTATGGTGCTGCTGTTCTCAAATATAATAATATCCGCGCTGAGAAAGGTCATTCCCGATAAGGTCAGGATACCCTGCTATATAGTTCTTATTGCGGGGCTCGTGACCACCGTGCAGATGCTCGTAAAGGCTTATGCCCCCGCGCTCAACGATTCTCTCGGCATATATCTGCCGCTCATAGTCGTAAACTGCATCATACTCGGCAGAGCCGAGATGTTCGCAAGCAAGAACAACGTATTCGCTTCCGCCGTGGACGGCTTAGGCATGGGAATAGGCTTCACACTTGCGCTGTTCCTCATGGCGACCGTAAGAGAGATCTTCGGCAACGGCACGTTCAGCGGCGTTCCCATACCGGGACTGATCGATAACAAAATATCCATACTTACAATGGCTCCGGGCGGCTTTTTGGTGTTCGGACTGCTCATCGCGCTGGTAAACAGATCGGGCAGACACAAGCGCAGGAAAAACACCTTCGGCTGCGCGGGCTGTCCGCAGGCGGATATATGCGGTAAGACCGGCTGCGAGGACGGAGAGGAGGCAGGCGGAGATGACTAACCTTATAGTTATACTGCTTTCGGCGGTGTTCATAAACAACTACGTTCTGTCAAAATTCCTCGGTATCTGTCCCTTTTTAGGCGTATCCAAAAAGCTGAATTCCGCCGTAGGAATGAGCCTTGCGGTAATATTCGTAATGCTCATAGCCACCGCCGCCACCTGGCCTATACAGCATTATCTCCTTGACCCCCACGATCTGGGATATCTTCAGACCATAGTGTTCATACTTGTAATAGCGGCTTTGGTGCAGCTCGTAGAGATAGCGCTGAAAAGATATATCCCCTCGCTGCACAGATCCCTCGGCGTTTATCTGCCGCTTATAACCACCAACTGCGCCGTGCTGGGCGTTACTATACTGAATATAAGCGAAAACTATTCGTTTATAGAGGCTATGGTGAATTCTCTCGGCAGCGGCATAGGCTTTATGCTTGCAATGGTGATGTTCTCGGGTGTGCGCTCTACTATAGAGGGCAGAGATATCCCCGAGAGCTTCAAGGGACTGCCTATCACTCTTGTTGCGGCGGCGATAACCTCGCTTTCGTTCATGGGCTTTGGCGGAGTGATAGAAAACCTGTTTGCTTAACGGAGGTACAAGGCGGAAATGGAACAGATACTTACTGCGGTGATACCCGTAGTTATAATAGGCATAATATGCGCCGCAGTTCTCGTTATCGCATCCAAGCTCATGGCGGTAAAGGAGGACGAGCGCTTTCCCGTTATAAGAGAATGTCTGCCCGGCGCAAACTGCGGCGCCTGCGGCTTTGCGGGCTGCGACGGCTACGCAAAGGCACTGTGCGGCGACCCCGACACGGCGGTGAATCTCTGTGTTCCCGGGGGAGTGGACGTCGCAATGCATCTCAGCTCGCTTTTGGGCAAGGACTACGACGACGTTGAGGCGCAGGTGGCTGTAGTGCATTGCTCGGGCGACTGCGACAAAACGCAGGACAAGGTCGATTATAAGGGCATTGAGAGCTGCGCCGCGGCAAAGCTGCTGTACGGCGGCAAGGGAAGCTGCAGCTACGGCTGTCTCGGTCTGGGCGACTGCGCAGCCGCCTGTCCGAAGCAGGCTATAGAGATAATGGACGGCGTTGCAAGGGTGGAGCCATCATATTGCATTGGCTGCGGGATATGCGCCCGCACCTGTCCCAATCATCTTATCTCTCTTTATCCCGCCGAAAGCAAGGCTATAGTCGCCTGCAGCAACAAGGACAAGGGCGCTCAGACAAGAAAGGTCTGCACGGCGGGCTGTATCGGCTGCAAAAAATGCGAGAGGGTCTGCCCGAACGGGGCTGTGACCGTTACCGATAATCTTGCGGCGATAGATATAACAAAATGCGCGGACTGTCCCGATCCCGGCATCTGCGCCGAGAGCTGCACGACGGGCTGTATCAGGATAGCGGAGCTTGCCGTTCGGGAAAAATAAAATAAGAAGGGCATTCGTGCGGCGTTCTGTGATGACGGAGCGCCGCTTTTTTGCGCGGCGGCGCTGAAAAAGTATGCGCGGCGTGATTTTTTTGCTTCGCGCAGTCGGGGTGTTTATATTGACAAAGCAGGGGCAAAATAGTAAAATTATTTTATGGCGAAAATAGATTTTTGTGCATGGAGGATAATGAGATAATGAAAAAAAGGGCGATCAAGCTTATTCTTCTTAATCTTGGTATAGCTCTCCTCAATATAATACTGTTTTCAAAGGGGCTCGTGGGGCTGAGCTTTACGGGCGGAGCGCTTGCGGCGGCTTTTGCGGTCACGACGATAGTAATGAGCGTTATAGCCTTCGGCTACGGCAACTATACTCTGCTTTTCGGCGAGAATAAGGAGCCGCAGGTGCAGCTGCTGCGCAGCGGAGAGCTGAGAACGGCGGAGGATTACCTTCAGGCGCTCAGGGCAAGAGAAGGGCAGGGCGTTTTTGACGAGGATATAGCCCTGAGCTGCGAGCAGATAGCAAGAATGCAGGATAAAAACAGAGCGCTTGCGAGCATACTTGAGCAGTTCTTTATTCCCGAGGAGATAACCTATACGCGCTTCCGCAATGCGATAACCTCTGTTCAGGGGCTGTTCTACAACAACGTCAAAAAGATGATAAACAGAATGATAATCTTCGACTACAAGGACTATAAAAAGCTCAACGAAAAGCTCAAGGAATCAAGGACCGAGGGTACTTCGCTTCCCGCAGGGGTGGCTGACCAGATGGAAATTTATAACGAGCATATAGATTACGTCAAGGAGCTTGTATCTACCAACGAGGCGATACTTACAAAGCTGGACGCTCTGCTGCTTGAGATATCCAAGCTTGACGACCTTGACGAGAGAGGGCTTGACAACATAGCGGCAGTTCAGGAGATCAACGATCTTATAGACCAGACAAGGCTTTACAAGCAGTAAAGCAGAAAGGGAGGCATTATCATGAGACTTACAAGAGGCGCAAGGATAGCGATTTTCGCAGGAATAACCATAGTCGTATTTTTAGGCGTATTTTTAGGCATAACCCTTACGAGGGATATGGGCAAGAGCGAGCAGCAGATCAACAGTGAGGCGGCGGAGAGGAATCTCAAGGACTTTTTAGGCGATATAAAGGTCACTCAGGGTACGCCGACAAAGGCGGCAATAGAGGACGACGATATAAAATCCGATGCCGACGAGCTTGAGGATATAGAGAATTACCCGCTTTCAGTAACGGGCGGCGGCGAAATAGACGTTGAGATATTCTCGTCTCCCGAAAAGGCGGGTCAGGGTACCGACGGCTGGCTGAATATGGTCGCCGAGAGATTCAACGCGGAGGGCTATAAGACCTCGACGGGCAGAACGATGTCCGTTTCGGTGCGCTCTATCTCGTCGGGTCCCGCAATAGACTACATAAAGTCGGGCAAGTACGTTCCCGAGGCGCTGTCCCCCTCAAACGAATTCTGGGGCAGTATGCTCACCTCTGCGGGAGTAAAGGTACAGCTCGTTGAAAAGAAGCTCGAAGATTATGCTCTTCTGAACAAGGAAGAGCTGTTCGAGCGTTTTGAAATTGACAACGGCGGCTTAAGCACGGAACAGGTAGCGGCCAATACCGAGAAGCTTCCCGACTATGTTGTGAAGATCGCGGACAGCCTCCTGAAGCTGGACGAGCATCCGAGGGCTGTGCTGCAACACCCGGTCGGAACTTATCTGCGGCAGTATACTGGAGAGATCGACCAGATGTACGGACGGAACATTGAAGGCTTTATCCTGGCAGTTGACAGAGATGTGCGAGAGGTCTACAACCAGCTGATGGCGGACGAGCTGGACGCCGTTGCGGCCTTCATGGCCGACAACGATTACCAATACCTTGTGATGGACGGCGCTGGCAAAGGAGCACAGCTGGCCGATGCAGGCTTTGAGCTGATCGA
>CACWNZ010000159.1 GCA_902762335.1 uncultured Ruminococcus sp.
CACAAATACGGCGACTATCTGACTGACCGTTTTGAGCTTGCCCCACACATTGGCGGCAACTACCTTTCCCTTGCCTGCGGCTATCAGCCTTACGGAAGTGACGGCGAATTCTCTTGCGGCCGTTATGATAAGAACGACAGCGCCTGTCAGACCAAGCTGTATGAAGCAGGCAAGCGCAGCAAATATCATTATCTTGTCCGCAAGCGGGTCGGCGAATTTTCCGAAATCAGTGACCATGTTCCTCTTTCTTGCGATCTTGCCGTCAAGATGGTCGGTATAGGACGCCGCCGCGAAAATAATCAGCGCAATGAGATAATGGTGCGGTATGGACGGCATCAGCAAAAAGAACACGTAGAACGGAACAAGTATCAGTCTGAGCATGGTCAGCTTGTTTGGCAAATTCATAACAAAGCTTCCTTTCGTGCGTTGTGTCAGCAGAGAATACCCATAACGTCGCAGTCAAGGGTATCCGTAATATCCACCTTTACTATATCGCCTATCTTCGGCTTTTGGTCCCCTGCGGTAAAGAAAACCTTGCCGTCTACCTCGGGCGCATCAGCCCTGCTCCTGCCGAAGAAGCACTCGGCATATCTGTCAAAGCCCTCGCAAAGCACCTCTATGGTTTTTCCGACAAAGCCTTTTGCCTTTTCCGCCATAATATCCTGCTGAAGCTCCATGATGAGCTCCTGACGGTGCTTTTTCGTGTCCTCGTCTATCTGACCCTCAAGCTTTGCGGCGGGGGTGTCCTCCTCTGCGGAATACGCAAAGCAGCCGAGGCGCTCGAACTTCATTTCCTTTACGAATTCGGCAAGCTCCTCAAACTCCTCCTTCGTCTCCGTGGGGAAGCCCGTCATTACGGTGGTGCGCAGGGTAATGCCCTTTATCCTTTCCCTGAGCTTCTGCACGAGGGCGGTCAGCGACTCCTTGCTGCCCTTTCTGTTCATGAGCTTCAATATCCTGTCGTTGCAGTGCTGCATGGGAATATCTATATATTTGAGTATCTTATCTTCTTTTGCGAAAACGTCGATAAGCTCGTCGGTTATCCTCTCGGGGTAGCAGTAGAGCACGCGGATATACTGTACCTCGTCTATTTTACAAAGCTCGGTGAGGAGCTTTGCAAGCTGCGGCTCTCCCTTGAGGTCCTCGCCGTAGCGGGTGGTGTCCTGAGCTATGAGGATAAGCTCCTTAACGCCGCCTGCTGCAAGCTGCTTTGCCTCGTAGAGTATCTCCTCTATAGGTCTGCTGCGGAACTTTCCCCTTATCATAGGAATAGCGCAGTAGGTGCAGTGATTGTCGCAGCCCTCGGCTATTTTAATATATGCATAATAGAACGGAGTAGACCTTATCCTGCTGCCGCAAAGGGGCAGTCTGAGCTTATCGGGAAAGCTCTCCACCTTCTTTTTCTCAAGCACCGACTCCACAACGCTGACTATATCAGCGTTTGCACCTATGCCGATAACTGCGTCCGCCTCATAAAGCTCCTTCATGACCTCATGCTGATACCTCTCGGCAAGACAGCCCGTTACGATTATCGCCTTGATCCTGCCTTCCTTTTTAAGGCTTGCAAGCTCAAGTATCTCGCCTATGCTCTCCTGCTTAGCATCTTCAATAAAGCCGCAGGTATTTACTATAGCCACATCACACAGAGCGGGGTCAGCGACTATCTGATAGCCTGCCTCTTTGAGAGTGTAGAGCATCATTTCGGCATCCACTCTGTTTTTGGCGCAGCCGAGGCTGACCATTCCTATTCTTACGTCTGACATTTTATCAATTCCTTTTCTCATTTTTTATAGGCTCTTGAGCCCGTATAATAAAGAAAACGACAAAAGACCCGCCGCCTGTAAACGTCGGGATCAATCGTCATATTCGTCATATCCGCTCATAGCCTCTTTAATATCCGACCAGCGGAAGCCCATTGCACGCAGGGAGTTCACCGTTCTTGCCCTGCCCTTTTCGTCGGACATGGCGCGGGCATATTTTGTTTCGAGCAGAGCAGTTATCTGCTCGCAGGGGTCGGCATCGTACTCGTCAAGTATCTCCTCGGCGGTATCCTTATCTATCCCCTTTTTCATCAGCTCAAAGACAGCCCGCTCTCTTGAATAATACTTTCTTGTGATGAGCTGCTCCGCAAGGTCGCGGGCATAGCTCTCGTCATTGATAAGTCCCAGCTCTTCAAGTCTTTCAATAGCCTTATCCGCCGCTTTTTCCCCGAAGAGAGGGACAAGTCTGTCCCTTATCTCCTTTCGGGTGCGGCTTCTGTATTCTATCAGATACAGCGCCTTTTCCTTGGCGCGGTTTATTTTGGAATTCTCTATCAGCTCATAGAGCTCCTCGTCGCTGATCTCGCTGCCCGTTTTCATGCCCATAGAGGCAAGTGTCACGGTATCCACGCTGACGGCATATTCGCCGTCGATAAAAAGAGCCGTCAGCCCTTTTTTTCTTTCCTCAGCCGCAGTTATCAGCATCTTACTCTACCATAATATCTATATCGGAGTCGTCAGTCCTTGAACCGCCCTCTGTCTGAGCGGCTGAACCTGCCGGCTCTGAGCCCTCGCCGTCATCATCGGGCTTGCCTGCCTTTGAAGTCTTTGCCTTCGTTTTTGCGCTCTTTGCAAAGTTGAACTTCTCCTTGTTGGCAAGCAGCTCGTCCTCGATCTTCTTTGCTATATCGGGATTATCCTTCAGGAACTGCTTTGCATTGTCACGGCCCTGAGCTATCCTGTTGCCGTCGTATGAGAACCATGCGCCGCTCTTCTTGATTATATCTATGCTCACTGCAAGATCGAGCAGCTCGCCTATTCTTGATATGCCCTGACCGTACATGATGTCGAACTCCGCCTCACGGAACGGGGGAGCTATTTTATTCTTTACGACCTTAGCCCTTGTGCGTGAGCCGACTATCTCGCCGCCCACCTTGATGGATTCTATCCTTCTAATATCAAGTCTGACGGAAGAATAGAACTTGAGCGCTCTGCCGCCCGGGGTAGTCTCGGGGTTGCCGAACATAATACCCACCTTTTCACGGAGTTGGTTGATAAAGATAGCCACGCAGTTGAGCTTTGAGATAGAGCCTGCCAGCTTTCTGAGAGCCTGTGACATGAGCCTTGCCTGAAGTCCCACGTGAGAAGCGCCCATGTCGCCCTCTATTTCCGCCTTGGGCGCAAGCGCTGCGACCGAGTCTACAACTATAACGTCTATAGCGCCCGAGCGTACAAGAGCCTCAGTTATCTCAAGAGCGTCCTCGCCCGTGTCGGGCTGAGATACGAGCAGCGAATCTATATCTACGCCGAGAGCCTGTGCATAAACAGGGTCAAGGGCGTGTTCAACGTCTATAAAGGCAGCCATTCCGCCGTTTTTCTGACCCTCTGCTATGCAGTGCAGTGCAAGCGTGGTCTTACCCGAGGACTCGGGTCCGTATATCTCGGTTATCCTGCCGCGGGGAAGTCCGCCTATGCCGAGTGCCATATCCAATGACAGCGACCCTGTAGGGATAGCGTCCACCTGCATTGCAGCGTTCTGTCCGAGACGCATTACCGCGCCCTTTCCGAACTGCTTTTCTATCTGTACGAGCGCCGTTTCAAGCGCCTTCTGCTTATCAAATGCCATATATCAACACCCTTTCCCTGTTAATGATCTTTTCATCAGCCGATGATATGATTATACAGTTTCCCGTAATAAATTGCAATATATCAATGTGAAGCAAAGCCCCCAATTCACGTCTTAGTCCCTGAAATTACCCTATCAAGTCCCTGAATATCCTTTGTCACCCTGATATTCTCAATGCCCTTTTCGCGCAGCAAAATGCTGACCTCGTCCGCCTGTGTCTCACCTATTTCAAGAACGATAAGGCCGCCCTTTTTCAGCTTTCTGAGCCAATTATCAGCTATGCACCTGTAAAAATCAAGTCCGTCCGCTCCGCCGTCAAGCGCCGTTTCCGGCTCGAACCGTACCTCGGTCTGAAGCCTGGGTATCTCGGCCGTCTCTATATACGGCGGATTCGACACTATCATATCAAGACTGGCATCCTCAATATCCTTGTGGCACACAAAAATATCGCCCTTAACGGCAGTGACGTTATCCGCCCCGTTAAGGCTGATATTCCTTGTAAGATATCCATACGCTGCCTGTTCCTTTTCTATGGCTATGACCGTGCAGGACGGCAGCTGCTTTGCAAGGGTGACGGCTATTATCCCGCTGCCCGAGCAGAGGTCGGCTATTTTAGCGCGGCCGATATGCTCCGATAATTCCAGGCACACGCATACCGCCGCTTCGGTGTCGTCACGGGGTATCAGAACTCCCTCGCCTACGAGGAAATCCCTGCCCATAAAGCTCCATTTGCCAATAATATATTGAACAGGTACTCCCCTGAGTCTTTTTTCTACCGCATCAAGAAGTCTG
>CACWNZ010000160.1 GCA_902762335.1 uncultured Ruminococcus sp.
AGCTCCTCCATGAGAGCATAGACCTTATTGCGGTAGTAGCTTGATTTTGCAAGCGCATCGTTATTGTATTCCGCCGCACCCGCAACAGCCGCTTTGAGCTCCGCCGTCTTTTTGACGAACGCCTCGAGCTTTTCCGAGAGCTCCTCTATAAGAGTTGTCTCGGCGTATACCGAATAGGACCCGGAGAGCTTTTTCTTAGCGATAGCGGCATCCGAAAGGCTGCTCACAAATGAGATCACCGCAGGGGTGATGTTCTTCTCCGCCATGTCTATCATTGTAAGAGCCTCAATTCTGAGCTGCTTGCTGTAGGTCTCAAGCTCTATCTCATATCTTGCGTGGATCTCCGCCTCGGTCAGAATGCCGTTTCTGACGAAGAGATCGACGTTCTTCTTATCAACGTAGTGCTGCATAGCCTCGGGGAGAGAACGGTAGTTGCAGAGTCCTCTTCTTTTTGCCTCCTCGACCCAATCTGCCGAATAGTTGTCGCCGTTGAAGATAATGTTCTTATGCTCGGTAAGCGTGCGCTTTATAACAGCCTTTGCGGCAGCTTCAAGATCGTCGGCAGCTTTGAGCTCCTCGCAGAACTGCGCAAGCTCATCTGCGACTATCGTATTGAGCATATAGTTGGGGCAGGCGATGTTGAGCGACGAGCCCAGCGCTCTGAACTCGAACTTGTTGCCCGTGAAGGCAAAGGGCGAGGTACGGTTTCTGTCCGAGGAATCCTTCTTGAAATCGGGCAGAACGTCAACACCCGTGAGCATATCCATTTTACCGCCCGAGCGGTAGTCCGTGCCGTTGATGATAGAATCGACGAGAGCGCCGAGGTCATCGCCGAGATACATAGAGATGATAGCCGGGGGCGCCTCGTTAGCGCCGAGACGGTGGTCGTTGCCCGCCGATGCTACGGTAAGTCTGAGAAGATCCTGATATTCATGCACTGCCTTTACTATAGCCGCAAGGAAAAGCTGGAACTGAAGGTTGTTCTCGGGATTTTTGCCGGGATCAAGAAGATTCTCGCCCGTATTGGTAGAGATAGACCAATTATTGTGCTTGCCCGAGCCGTTTACGCCTGCAAAGGGCTTTTCATGAAGGATACATACAAGACCGTGCTTTTCGGCTGTTTTCTTCATGACCTCCATTGTAAGCTCGTTGTGGTCAGTTGCGATATTAGAGGTTGCGAATATAGGCGCAAGCTCATGCTGTGAGGGTGCCACCTCGTTGTGCTTGGTCTTTGCCATTACGCCGAGCTTCCACAGCTCCTCGTCAAGCTCGTTCATAAAGGCGGCTACTCTTGTCTTGATCGAGCCGAAATAATGATCCTCAAGCTCCTGCCCCTTGGGCGCGGGAGCGCCGAAAAGAGTTCTGCCCGTAAAGATGAGATCGGGGCGCTTGTCATACATTTTCTTGTCGATAAGGAAGTATTCCTGCTCAGGACCGACTGTTGTAGTAACTCTTGTAACGTCGGTCTTGCCTAAAAGGTGAAGAAGCTCTGTTGCAATGCTGCTGAGGCGCTCCATAGAACGCAGGAGCGGCGTTTTCTTATCGAGAATATCCCCCGTATAGGAGCAGAACGCCGTGGGGATATATAAGGTCTTGTCACGGATAAAGGCGGGAGAGGTGGGATCCCAGGTGGTATAGCCCCTTGCCTCGAAGGTAGCGCGTATGCCGCCCGAAGGAAAGCTTGACGCATCGGGCTCACCCTTGATGAGCTCCTTGCCCGAGAACTCCATGATTATCTGTCCGTCGTCAACGGGATAGATAAAGCTGTCGTGCTTTTCTGCGGTGATGCCTGTCATCGGCTGGAACCAATGTGTGTAATGCGTACAGCCGAGTCCGACTGCCCATTCCTTCATTGCGTTTGCAACTGCGTTGGCTACGCTGATATCAAGCGGCTCACCGTTTTTAATGGTCTTTTTAAGCGCCTTATAGGTCGTTACAGGGAGCATTTCCTGCATTTTCTTGTCGTTAAAGACCAGACTGCCAAACATTTCGGGTACATTTGCCATATCCTTTTCCTCCTGCGGAACGGTTGGCTCCGTAAAAAAGCGGGGTTACTGCCATTCCTGAATAATATTTCAAAACAAAAAGACGCTGCAAGCTCCATTGCTCACAACGCCTTTGTTGTTCCGATGTTTGCAGTATACACCCGCGGAATAGATTTGTCAATAGCTTTTTGCAACTTTTTTTCTGATTCCTGCATTTTGTTCAAAAATGATTCTCATAAGCACTTATTTTCGCTGTAAAATGAATGATAATTCTTTGATTATGCAGATTTATATTGACAATCCTTCATATTGGTCTTATAATATGCGATGTAATCCCAAAAACGAGAGGAAGATCATTATGGACCCCAATTTGTATGATCCGTCATTTGAACATGATAACTGCGGTATTGGTGCCGTTGTCAACATCAAGGGCATAAAGTCCCACAGGACAGTAGAAGATGCCCTGACCATTGTTGAAACTCTTGAGCACCGCGCCGGCAAGGATGCCGAAGGCAAGACCGGCGACGGCGTAGGAATCCTTCTTCAGATCTCGCACAGATTCTTTAAGAAGGAAGCTCAGAAGCTGAATATCAATATCGGCTCCGAAAGAGACTATGCTGTAGGTATGTTCTTCTTTCCTCAGAATGAGCTAAGGCGCAATCAGGCAAAAAAGATGTTTGAGATAATCGCCGAAAAGGAAGGACTTGACGTACTCGGCTGGAGAGAGGTGCCGTCCGAGCCGCAGGTGTTAGGCACGAAGGCGCGCGAATGTATGCCCAATATACAGCAGTGCTTTATAAGCCGCCCCGAAGGAGTTAAGAAAGGACTTGACTTCGACAGAAAGCTCTACGTTGCAAGGCGCTTTTTTGAGCAGAGCAACGAGGACACATACGTCGTTTCGCTTTCGAGCCGTACAATAGTATATAAAGGAATGTTCCTTGTAGGTGATCTCAGAAG
This sequence comes from uncultured Ruminococcus sp., assembly GCA_902762335.1. Classification (GTDB taxonomy): domain Bacteria; phylum Bacillota; class Clostridia; order Oscillospirales; family Acutalibacteraceae; genus UBA1213. Next base: position 2,943 of record CACWNZ010000160.1, read on the forward strand.
ATTCTTTACCGACCTTCAGGACAGCGACTATGAGTCGGCTATAGCTATAGTACATTCAAGATTTTCCACAAACACCTTCCCGAGCTGGCAGAAGGCGCACCCCAACAGAATGATAGTACACAACGGCGAAATAAACACGATCCGCGGCAACGCCGACAAGATGCTCGCACGTGAGGAGACTATGACCTCGGAATATCTCATGGGCGAAATGGACAAGGTGATCCCCGTTGTAAATCCCGAGGGCAGCGACTCCGCAAGGCTGGACAATACCCTTGAGTTCCTCGTTATGAGCGGAATGGATCTGCCCCTTGCGGTAATGATAACCATTCCCGAGCCATGGGACAACAACCATGCGATGAGCCGGAAAAAGCGTGACTTCTATCAGTATTACGCTACGATGATGGAGCCGTGGGACGGTCCCGCTTCGATATTGTTCTCGGACGGCGATATAATGGGAGCCGTTCTTGACAGAAACGGCTTAAGACCCTCGCGCTATTATATAACCGATGACGACGATCTGATACTTTCCTCAGAGGTAGGCGCTCTGCCCGTTCCTGCCGAAAGGATCGTCTGCAAGGAAAGACTGCACCCGGGCAAAATGCTGCTTGTAGATACCGTACAGGGCAGGCTGCTCGATGACGACGAGATCAAGGAATACTATGCTTCCCGTCAGCCCTACGGCGAATGGCTCGATGCCAATCTTATAAGACTGAAATATCTTAAGGTACCCAACGCCAAGGTCGAGGAGCATCCGAGAGCCGAAAAGCGCAAGCTGCAAAAGGCATTCGGCTATACCTATGAGGACGTAATGAACACGATCCTTCCCATGGCAAAGGACGGCAAGGAGCCTATAGCCGCAATGGGCAGCGACAAGCCTCTTGCGGTGCTGTCAAAGCAGCCCGTGCCGCTTTTCGACTACTTCAAGCAGATCTTCGCGCAGGTGACGAATCCCCCGATTGACGCTATCCGTGAGGAGATAGTCACCTCTACGACCATATATATCGGCGAGGACGGAAATATCCTTGAGGAAAAGCCCGACAACTGCAAGGTCATAAAGGTCGTCAACCCCATACTCACCTCGACGGGTATGCTCAAGCTCAAAAAAATGAACATTTCCGGCTTCAAGACCGCCGTTATACCTATCCTCTACTACAAGAACACCAGGCTCTCAAAGGCGATAAAGCGTCTTTTCATAGAGGCTGACAAGGCGTATAACAGCGGCGCGAATATACTTATACTGTCAGACAGAGGCGTAGACGAAAACCGTCTTGCTATCCCCTCGCTTCTTGCGGTATCGGCGCTTCATCAATATCTCGTAGCTACAAAAAGGCGCACCTCGCTTTCGATAGTTCTCGAAAGCGGCGAGCCGAGAGCCGTTCATCATTTTGCGGCGCTTTTAGCCTACGGCGCAAGCGCGATAAATCCCTATCTTGCGATAGAAACGATACACGAG
>CACWNZ010000161.1 GCA_902762335.1 uncultured Ruminococcus sp.
ACACAGACCTTCCGAGATAAGGACCGCCCTCGACATGGCAATAATGAAGAGCATAGATCCTCAGATGCTCAGGGTAGTAGAGCTGCTTTTAAGCAAGGGCGCTTCGTGGGATAAGGAAATGATGATACAGTATCAGGGCAAGACGATAAAAAAGCCCGTAGGCAAAATGAAATGGGACAAGATGAGCGGTCTGCCGAGCGACATTCTGAAAAGGCTCAAGGCTCTCGGCTGGAAGCCCGGACTTTTCTGACAGCACTATACCGAAGCATACAGGCACAGCAGCTTAACAAAGCCCGCTGTGCCTGTTATTGTATGACAGGCGCCGCCGTGCCGCGCGGCGCATTTTTATTATTCTCCTTTGAAAAGATCTCTTCCGAAAAAATTTTGAAAATTTTTCCTGCCGATGCACAAAAACGGCAGACCTCAGCCGTTATATAGGTGAAAGGAGGTTTTACGGTGAAACACAAATTCGTTAACGAAGACAAAACCGGAAACAGAGAAGCGCTTATAGAAAACACCATTCGCAGACACGCAGATATGATATACAGGATAGCTTATCAGAACACGGGCAGCTATGACGACGCCGAGGATATACTCCAGGAGGTGAGCATAGCCTTGGTAACAAAGAACGCCCCTCTTGATGACGAGGAGCATCTGAAGCGGTGGCTGATAAGGGTGACCATAAACAAGTGCAGAGACCTTCACCGACATCTGAAAGTGATAGAGACCGAGCCTCTTGAGGATCACGAGGACGTACCCGCCGAGGAAAAAGACGGCGTAATGGAGGAGCTGCAGCAGCTCCCCGAGCAGTACAGAAACATAATCTACCTGTATTACTACGAGCAGTACACTCTGCAGGAGATAGCGCAGATACTTAAAAAGAGTATAAATACCATAAGCTCGGGTCTGCAAAGAGCACGAAAGCAGCTCAAAAATATTCTTATTGAGGAGGGTTTTTCTCATGGCTGAAAGGAACAGATATACGAAAACCATGGAAGAGATAAAGGCGCCTCAGTCTGCTGTTGACAAGGCAGTCAGAGCAGCCCTCGAGGCAGAGAGAAGCAAAGGAGAAAATAAAATGAACAAGACAAAGAGCAATATCATAAAGATAGTATCGGCAGCGGCAGCCTGCGCAGTAGTAACCGGCGGCATCACAACGGCGGTAGTTCTTACAAAGAACAAACCGGGCAGCAATATATCGGGCAGCAATTCCTTCACCCTCAGCGTAAACGCAGCAGAGATAAACAAGTCCGCCGTAAGCATAGGCAAAATATCCATGACCGAGTTTTCGGCAGGCGCTATGACCGAAGCCCCCGACTACGACCCGAACTCACCCGAAGCAAGCACACTGCCCGACGATGACGACATGGAAAATTATAAGGTCACGGGCAAAACCGTAAGCCCCGAAATGGATATGCTCCTCAGCTGCACCGGCAAAAATATAAAGACCGTCACCTACTCCCTCAAGGGCGGCGCCTTCCTGCTGAACAACGTAACGCCCCTTGAAGAAGGCTCGGCGAAGACAGACGACGTAATGGTCTATAACAGATACGCCTATATCATGGAGAAGATCACAGGACAGACGTTTGAGGAGCTTGTAAATACAGACCCCTCAAGCCTTGAGGCTACCGCCTTTGCGGGCAGAGAGCCCCAATACGTTTACAGCCGGTTTACCGTAAACAGCGACGAGCAGAGCAAAATGGGCAGCTATTATGAGGACGAGAACGGCACTCAGCTTGCGCCCGTAGTCATCATTTCAGAGGGCGCATATTCGTGGGATCCCGATATATCGGGCGCATCAAAGGAGCTCATGGACTATATCCTCACCCATAATTACGGCGACCTGTTAAAGCTCGAAAAGGCGGGCGAGGATACCGAGGAGGGCAGGCTCAAGAAGGCGTTTATGGAGGAAATGATAAACGAGCTATCAATGGACGTCAAGGTCACCTTTGAGGACAACGAGACCGAGAGCTACACCATACAGTTCATTCCGGGCGAGCTTACAGGCGAGGGCTTTACAATGGATGTAAAGGCAAGGCTCGTAAACGTAAAGGACGGCGACAGCTCAGCGCAGAGCAGCATACCCGAAAGCGCCATAGCCATAGACGGCATTACTATAAAGGTGAACGACAGCGAGCTCAGTGAAAACAGCGAGGTACCGCTGACCAAGCTTGATATATCCTCTGCAGACAGAATGGGCATGGCTGCTTTGAGCGTCACAAAAGCGGACGACGGCAGCTACAATGCCCGCCTTGCCCCGGATATAGAGTTACCCGTTACTGTCAAAGGCGAGGACATCAAATACGTCAGCTATAAAGTTACCGGCGGCGTACTCTGTGCAGACAGCACCGATAAGCTTATCTCCGACGGAACCAAGGCGGCAGCTTCTGTCGAGGAATTCTTCGGCTATGACTCTGTCGGCAGCAGAAAGCTCTACACCGAGGCGGCAATATACTACAACGACCTCTCCGCAGTTTCACTGACGGTCTATCCCTATCCTTCTGACTCCGATGTATATTCCAAGGACGAGAAGGTCAAGGCAGCCGCAGATATTGTAGATCACCCTAAGGATTTCGGCACCTTTATTGATATTTTGCACGGCGAGATCTACAGTGATGAGCTTAACACCGTACTTGACGCTATGATAAACGGTCTGAGCATAGACGTAACTATGCACTTCTATGACGGCACCGAAATGACACGCACGATAAAGCTCATTCCCGGCAAATACAGCACAGGCAATGGCGAGACCCCCAGATCAAAGGAAGTCAAGGCTAAATTGGCATAATATACAGCTCCCGAGGGGACAGGCACATTCAGTGCCGACCCTCGGGAGCTTTTTTTGTTTTTATGAAATTATCTGTACGACCTTAGAGCTGAACTCTGTGATCTTCCCCGCGGTTACGCTCGTGCTGCTAAAGAACATCGTCTGGTCGTCCTCGGGATATAGAACGTCGGAAGCGATAAAGTTGCCTATTCCGCCCGGGTGGCCTATTCCGCCGAAATAATCCGTGCGTATGCCGAAGCCGTAGCCCTCTGAGCCGTTGTAGTTGGTCGTCATCAGCTCAAAGCTCTCCTGAGATATGACCTTTCCGTCCTTAAGACCGAGCAGCCAGCGGGACATATCCTCTCCTGTGGATATAATATCGCCCGCGCCCTTTGTAAGACCGGGCTGCTTGTCAACGTTATTGTGGACAACGCCGCCTGCCCACTCTGCGCCTGCGAGCATCTCGGTTATATTGCCCGTATGCTTCATTCCGAGCGGCTCAAAAACCGTCTCTCTGAGGTAGTCGATGTATTTCTTGCCCGTAATATCCTCTATGATGTAGGCAAGCAGCATGAAGTTGGTGTTGGAGTATGAATAGTGCTTATCCGGCTCAAAATCGAGCTGCTGCGGGAACAGCCATTCCTTTATGGCGGCTATGTTCTCTTCTTCGGTCTTGTCATTAAGAGCTATCTCATAAATACCTTCGTCTATATTCGGCACTCCCGAACGCATTGAGAGAAGATTCTTCAGCGTGACCTTTGCCCCGTTTGTATATTCGGGGAAGTATTTATCAAGCGTATCGTCGATGCTCAGCTTGCCCTCCTCCTGAAGCTTGAGTATCAGCGCGGCACAGAACTGCTTTGATACCGAGCCTATCGGCATGGGTGTATCTATCCTTACGTCTTCACCGCTTTCAAGCTTTCCTCTTGCCGCAGCCGTAACCTTGCCTGCCTTTTCGGAATATACAACTCCGACAAAATTCTCTTCCTCAAGCAGCTCCTCAAGCTGCTTCTGCGCATCGTTCTCTCCGTCGGCAGAGCCTTCTCCGCTCTTATCCTGCGACGCAGCGCTTGCTTCGGACGCTGTGATGCTCTGATCTTTATTTCCGTTCCCTGAGCTGCATGCTGCCGCAGCGCAAACTACCAGTGCCGCCAATAATAATGCCAATATCTTTTTCATTTTTATCTCCCCCTATATTATTCTGTCTCAGTCCTTATCCGTCTGTGCAAGGAACGCTGCAAGAAAATCGATAAACACCTTTGCCCATGCCGCCTCGCAGTGCTTTTCTGCGGGTCTGACCACGTTTTTGAGCAGCTCCTTCGGACAGCACTGCTCCGCTATGCCGAACACCTGCTGCTCGGCGCGCATTATCTGATCTTCCAGCGGATCGCCGCCGCCCGTATACATATATAAGAACGGCGAATCAGCGCCAAGACGCGCGCGCGCCCATTTTTCAAGGTCCTCCGGAACGTAGAACATAAATGCCGGCGAGAAAACTCCCGCATAAGAAAAAATATCCTTATGTGTCAGCGCTGTATAGAACGCCTGAAGTCCGCCCATAGAGCTGCCGCAGAACGCAGTATTCGCTCTGCCCTTCTTCA
>CACWNZ010000162.1 GCA_902762335.1 uncultured Ruminococcus sp.
TAAAGAACTTGAGGAAAAGAGAGAACAGAAGAACAATCTGACTCTTTCCCAAAAGGAATTCTTTAACAGGACAGAGGAACTCAACAAGCAGATGTCATCCCTGATTGACGACGAGAATGCCCTACGTCGCTTCGAGTCATTCGAGGCCGTGCAGCCCACCTTCCTGCGCTTGCGCCTTCTGGAGCGTGCTGCGGCACAGAACCGCCGGAACCGGCAATCGCTGGAACAGGAGGCAAAGGACCAGATCGAGGCGTGGGGCATACAGCAAAAGGTACAGCAGCAGGCATCCGAACGCAGGCAACAGGCTGAGACCCTCTGCTATCAGACCAACGAGCGGGTCTTCCAGGGACTGGAACTCAGGGCTGCGAATAATACGCTCGAATGTGAAATTGCCCATCTGCGGCAGCGGGTGGAGCAGGCTTTTTCCCGATAATTCCTACAGCGACATTTTCAACTATACCGAGGGTGTCACAAACTGTTTCCGCACGATGACCTTTATATGTCCCGAGGATATAGCCGAGAGCTTTGCAGGCTCGCAGGACGATCATTACATAAGGGCAAGGGTCATGAAGGCGGAAAACCTCTATAAGCTCAAGGGCTTTTATATGTCGCCGTTTATACGCAACCTCTCCTTCGACTATCACTACACCGACAACGGGTGCAGGATAGACCGTATAAGGACAGAGAACTGCCTTGAGCAGACGGAATACGACCCCTCGCAGCCCGACGAGCTGACGCCGTTCCATGACACGGGCTCGGGCTGCCGGACGGTATATTTAGGCTATTCCCGCCCGCCCGAGAACGGACCCGTCCGTACCCTGTGGGATGCCGAGGAGGATCCGACCGCTGCAAAGGCGGAGCTTCTGTGGCAGTATCTCGGCGGCAGCGGTTGGAGGAGCCTTAATATGGCTGACGAAACTGATCACTTCACGAATTCGGGTCTGACGGTATATCTTGACAATCACGGCTTCGTAAAGAAAAGGCTCTTCGGCGAGGAGCTTTATTGGATAAGGATAGCCGATATAAACGACAGCTATAAAAAGGGCGAGGCAGACTTTCCCGTGATAAACGGAATATATGCAAACACTGTAAGGGCAAGGAACGTCGACAGTCACCGCGAGGAATACTTTGCAATGAACGTCTACACCGAAAACGCCGAATTCACTCTTGCTTCGGGCGGCGTGCTCGATATAGAGCTGTATATAAACGAGCTTCGCACCATAAGCGAGGCAGAGACGGAGCAGCTTGAAAAAGAGGGCAGGATAATAAAAACCACGGACGAGGCGGGCATAGTTACCGAAATATGGGTAAAATGGAACGAGCTGCCCACCCTTGCCGATGCCGACAAGAGCTCGCGCTGTTTTGCGGCAGACAGAGGTCCGGGCAGGATAAGCTTCGGCAACGGCAGACAGGGCAGGATACCCCCGGTATCCGAAAGCTACAATATCCGCGTGCTGTATACCACGGGCGGCGGCGAAAGGACCAACGCCCCGAAGGATACCGTCGCGGGCATGGAGAGATCGATAGGACTCGTCTCCTCGGTCACCAACCCCAAGCATTTCTTCGGCGGCAGGGATACGGAGAACGTCTATCAGGCGCTCAGAAGAAACGCCGTAATGCTCAGAACTCAGGGCAGGGCGGTAACGGCGCGCGATCTTGAGGATCTTGCGCTGTGCAGCTCCCGTTCGGTAGAAAAGGTAAGAGCCTTCGGCGGCAGGAGCATAACGGGCGGCAGTGAGAGGGGAGCGGTGACCCTCGTGGTGCTGAAGGATCCCCGCGCCTCGTTCAGCAGGGTGAGAGACGAGCTCATGCAGAAGCTTCTTCCGCGTATAGCGGGCAGCATAGCCTCGGCGGATTCCCTGTATATCACCGAGCCCGTGTTTATCAGACTGAATATAAAGACCGAGCTTGCCGCAGACAGCATGAACGGCATTTTCACGCTGAAAAGAAGCGTAGAGAAATGCATAAACGACTGCATACTATCTTATGCGGGCAAAAAGGGAACGAACGAATGGCAGCTCGGAAGAATGCCGGGCGAGCATCAGATAAGAAGCGCGATACTCCGTATCCCGCACATAGCCTACATAAAGAGCATTCGTATAACCAAATATATCTCCGAGAGGGGCGGTCTCAGGGAGACCGACGACGATGAGGCAAGAAGGCTGCCCTATATACTGCCCGTATGCGGAGAGAACGATATAAGCATCGTACAGGCATAAGGAAGTGATGAAATGCTGCCCGATATAGATCTTGACAGCGAGAGCTTTGACGAAATACTCGAAAACGCCAAAAACAGCATAGTCAGCAGCTGCCCCGAATGGACGGACATGAACTATCACGACCCGGGCATGACCATGCTTGAGATGCTTGCATGGCTCAAGGAGATACAGCAGTATTACCTCAACAAGATAGGACCCGAAAGCATAAAAAGCTATCTCAAGCTGCCGGGCATAAGGCGGAATACAAAGCAGCCCTCGCGCGCCGATGTTTCAATAAGCTGCGGCACCGATATAGCCGCCGCAAAGGGAACGAGACTTCACGCGGGCGGTATCTGCTTTGAAGCCGGAGAGCGCACCTACGTTTCGTCGGCGGCGATATGCTGCTGTATATGCAAAAGCGGCAGGGATATGCGCATCATAGGCAAAAGAGAGCTTTCCTTCGGCGGCAGTCTGAGGATAAACCCGTTTCAGGGCGGCAGGGGCAGCGAGTTCTACGTGGGCTTTGACAAGCCTCTTGAAAAAAAAGAGAGCCACCGTCTGTATATCGACGTCAGCGATACCGACGAGGTACCGCGCAGACCCATAACCGATCCCGAAAGCTTTATCCCGCTCGTTGAAGTCGTTGCCGAATACCATACCCCGCTCGGCTGGAAAAGACTCGGCTGCAAGGACGGCACCTTCGGCTTTCTCTGCCCGGGCATGATGAAGCTTACGCCCCCGGGCAGACATGAAAAGACCGCAGTCGGCGGCATAGAGGCTTATTTCGTGAGATTCCGTCTTACGGGCGGCGAATACGATGTTCTGCCCGTGATAAAGAGCCTTGAATTCGGACTGCTGCCCGTAGTTCAGCGCGAGACTCTTGCGGAATGCGCGGATCTTCCCCCGTCAGACAGCGCAAGGCTCTTTACCCGTCTTGCGGCGGCAGGCATAACAAAGGTATATCTCAAGGATAAGGAAGGACTTTACACACCCGCCCGCAGCTTTGAAAAAAAGACAGACGTCGAAACGGGCGAGGTCACCGTCACTGTTACGGGCGGAGCGGGCTCGGAGGGGCTGAGGATAGTCAATTACGACCCCTCGTTTCCTGCGGGAGGCTACGTCGGCACAGGCACGGGTCTGCCTTTTCAGGAATACGACCTTGAGACGGACGAGCTTGAGTGCGGCGATTTTTCAATAATGACCGAGCTGCCCGCAAGCGGCGGCAGACTTGCCCCGTGGCGCAGGGAGGAGGATCTCTCCCGCGCGGGAGCGGACGATCTCGTGTACGTTCTCGATACGGCGGTGGGCGTTATACGCTTCGGCGACTGCATAAGGGGCGCGGCTCCCGAGGGCAGGATATATATAATCAGCTGCTCGCATACCCTCGGCGGCAGAGGCAACGTATCGGCGGGCAAGATAAACGGGATAGACGGCATGGACGAGGGGATCTCGGTGACGAACACGAGGCGCTCGGAGGGCGGCACTGACGAGGAGACAATAGAGCATTGCCGCGTCAGGGCTTATCGTCTTATGCAGACCACCGAAACTCTTATTACGGACGAGGATCACGAGAACTTCGTAAAGGCGGTGCAGGGGCTTAAGATAGAGACCTGCCGTTTGCTGCCGCCCGAAAGCGACAGAAGGAGTCCCGTAAGAGGCATAGTGGTAAAGCCCTATTCTCCCGACGGCAGAGGAGTGCCTTCCGAGGGCTACGAGCGCAACGTCCTTGCGGCGCTCGAAAAAAGACGAATGCTCGGCACGGGCTTCCGCATAGTCCGCCCCGAATACGCGGAGATAAGCGTATACGCCGACGTCACGGTCGAGCGCTCGGCTTCCGATGCGGAGCAGGAGCTCAGACGGGTGATAAAGGAATACTTTGACGAGCACAAAAACGGCTTCGGCATAAAGCTGATATACAGCAAGCTCTACGAAAAGATAGACAGGCTCGGCTTTGTGCTTTCGGTAAATACGCTTACAATGGAGACTCCGGGAGGAGGGGCGGAGCGCACCCGTGAGGGCGACCTGCTTTTAGCCCCCAACGTAACGGCTTTTCCCGGGGAGATAGACCTCATGCTCTCAACGGGGTACTGACGTAAGCACAAGAGGACGGATCTTATGAGACAGAAGCTGAAATACTTTATAATAAACAAGA
>CACWNZ010000163.1 GCA_902762335.1 uncultured Ruminococcus sp.
CTTTAGGTACGAACATGCGATGTATCCGCGCCTTGCCGCCGCCGGGTTCACCCATGCGAAAACCGTATTCGGGTTGTTCCACACTCGCGGTGCGCATCCGCCGCTCGCCTTTGACCGCCATGGGCACAGCCTCGGCACGCGCAGCAGTGGCCGCGAGGCGCTTCCGGACCTTGTGCGAAACCCGCTTTACAACCTTGCGCGGTTGATGGACGCCATGCGCGAGAAGGGGGTGTATGACAAGTCCCTCATAGTTGTCACCGCAGACCACGGCGTGAGCATCGCGCCGCATGCCCCGGAGCACCATCCGTGCGAGTCGGCGATACTCTGGGTGAAGCCCGAAGGCGCATCCGGCCCGCTCGTTTACAACGGTACGCCGACCGGGCACTCCAGAGTTGCCGCATTCATGAAGTCCGCAGCGGCGAGTAGGCCATCCGTTACAGAGATAGAGTCGGCGCTCCGCGAGGAGAACAGGCTCTTCAGATATCCAGACGCCCATGACCGCTACCACGACATCGTGGTTGGCCCGAACGGAGAGATTGTCTCCAAGAAGGATTTTTGACAGATGATCGCGCCTCGTTGGGTCTGTAACCAAAGGAAACTGTCTCTGGCGGCACTCACGTCGCTCCTTTCTCCCCATTGACACCCCGCAACAAATAGGTTACACTATGCGTCAACGCGATGGTGGCTAAAACATCAGAAAGCGAAGGAATGAGGTATTCGGCTGCATACCCCACGGGCGCGGAGCGTTGCCGCGATTTGTCTGATGTGAGTGATGTTACTAGTTCTGCGATATTGTCCAGCGATGGATGTTTCTCCATGTTCAAGGCAGGAGGAGATACGATTCGCTTTGCTACATCACCTCGTCTTGTGAGGTACACACGTGTAAAACGGTGGGACGACGGTTATCTTGAGGTCGGCGTGGACTATGGGCACGGAGAGGTGGAGGATTACATAGACCTTGATACGCACGGTATGTTTATATGCAGCGTTACTGAGGCAAGAGTTATCTCCGACAAGGAGACCATGACCTACACCTACTATCAGAACAACGTAAAGCCCAAGCCCCAGACAGAAGGCAAAAAGGGCTGGGTGTGCAAGATATGCGGCTATATCTATGAGGACGAGGAACTGCCCGAGGATTTCATCTGCCCGCTTTGCAAGCACGGCGCGGCAGATTTTGAGCCAATAGAATAAGCTGCGCTGCTTCAGACCCCTTAAGACTGAACTGCAAATATTGTTATCCCCTGCCTGTATGACCTGCGGGCGGGGATATTATTGCAGCACTTTGTGTTGTAAGGTCGGTTTTTTTGAGACAGGAATGATCTGTAATATGTAACAAGGAGGAGTATTGTCATGAGAATAAAAAAATATCTGCTTACAATGTTTTTCTTTCTGTCCGTGCTTTTAGTTGCGGCAGCTGTTCAGCCCCTGACGGCTAATGCAAAGACAAATCCGACTCCGGCAAATAATCTGTCGGATTATGATATCAAATACTCGACTCTTACGGCGCTTTCTGATGGCGGCTATATGAGGGTGTTTACCGATCATGAAAATGGAGCCGATATCCGCATAGAGTATTACGACAGCTCCTTCAGAGTAAGGAAAAAGAAGACCATATCAAGAGATCTGCCGTTGTGGGGAGGCTTTTATAAGGGCAGCGATTCATATTATATATGTACCGGAAAATTAAACCCCGACGAAAAGGACGACGAAGAGATCATCAGGGTCGTAAGATACGACATGAATTGGAACAGGCTGGGCGCAGCCTCAATTACGGGCAATCCGAAGGAGCTGTGGGCTTCTGAGGTGAGAATGCCCTTTGCCGGCACGCTTGAAATGACGGAATACAAAGGCAAGCTGTTTCTTACAACGGGACACGAGGCTTACGTAGATCCGCAGTACGGGCAGGGACATCAGGGATATCTGCTCATGATGGTGGATATTGCCTCAATGAAGGGTAAGATCATAGATGCCGACTGCTGGCATTCCTTTGCCCAATATATAGATAATGACGGAAGCGGGCTGTTTATATATGAACAGAGCGAGGGTTCGCGCTGTACTACACTGAAGCGATTTGATATGGACAAGCTTATCTCGGGTATTGAGGGCGGAAACTTTGATTATTGGAGTATGGGCGGTCTTGAGGAATATGAAGCTGTGTTTGAGTATGGCGGAAGCCGTACAAGCGCATGGGCGATTCCCTGCCTTGCAACCGTTGACGGGCTGGCTCTTTCCGATAATAATGCTCTGGGAATAGGCCGCTCTATTGACCAGACCAAATATGATGAAAGCTGGGATTTGCCTTATAATATCTACCTTACCGTAACGCCTAAAAATGCCGTTTCTCAAAAGAAAACGACCGTAAAGTGGCTTACCTCATATACAGAGAATAATAATCTGACAGGGGTGTATTTGACAAAAATAAACGGCAACCGTTTTCTTGTTACGTGGGGCATCAGCAACGATCCTTACTATGACATGAAGGCAGATGATGATAACGATCCGCTTTCCGCGTACGAGCTGCATTATCTGTTTGTTGACGGAAACGGCAACAAGCTTGGCAGCGAAAAAACCGTTCATGCGTCATTCTCTGAATGCAGACCCGTTATAAACAGAAACAAGGCAGTATTCTATGCCTCGGGCGGTTCATCGGTGGATTTTTATTCTATCAATGTATACACAGGCAGGTTTTCAAAAACGGTTTACCTCACTCTTGGCGAAAATGCATCATGGAAAATAGAGAACGGAGTTCTTTCGGTATACGGCAGCGGAAAAATCGAGAGTACCGACGAAGCATTTTACGCTGTCAGCGATAAGGTAAAAAAGGTCGTTGTAAGGAAGGGTATAACCTCTGTGCCCGACAATGCGTTTACGGGATTTAGAAACCTTGAAACCGTTGTAATAGGGCAGGGAGTAAAAAGCATAGGCAATGAGGCATTTGCATATAACGAGAATCTCAAAAAGGTATACATACCCGAAAGCGTGACCTCTATCGGAGAGGACATCGTCTGGACGGGCTATTATTGGGTATCCGACCATTCTCACGTTTACTATGCGGATATTTATGCGGATATCGGAACGACCGCTTACGAATACGCCCGCAAAAACGACATAAGCTGTATATCTTCTATAAAGAATGCCGAGGTAACGGGCGTTAAGATCAGATATTACACAGGCAAGGCGCGCGGGCAGAAGCCTGTGGTCAGGTTAGGAGGCACTGTTCTTCAAAAGGGAACAGACTATAAGATAATCTACAAAAACAACAGAGAAGTCGGCACCGCTACCATGACAATAAAAGGCATTGGCAGCTACAGCGGCAGTATTACAAGAACCTTCAGGATCCTTCCGAGGGTCACAGAGCTGAAGACTGTTACAAATCCCGCAAAAAACAAGGTAAAGGTGAGCTTCAGCAGTGTGCCGGAGGCGGAATACTATCAGATAGCCTGCTCTACGTCAAAGAACTTTGCAAAGTCTGCCACTAAGCTTATAAAAACAAGTAAAACCACAAAATATATTTTCGGACTGCAAAGGGGAAATACCTACTACGTAAGGGTTCGCACCTTCCGCACCGTAAACGGAAAAAGGTTTTACAGCGGCTATTCTGAAGTAAAAACGATAACCGTTAAAAAGTAACTCATTAACAAAAAACAGTCTGCTTTACGGCAGACTGTTTTTTGTTGGGTCTTTCTATGCGTAAAAATATACCCATGCTGTTTTGTATTATTATTTCAGAAAATGAAATGGCTGCGGTCAGTGCGGAATAATTCCGGGAGTTTTCTGAATTGCTGCTTTTCAGGAATTTACAGTTATGAATTAACGGGACGTCACCGCCGGCTTGCCGGACGTATCCGGCACGCAATTCAGCAGGCACGCCGGCAAGCTGCCGGGTCTTGCCTGCCGGCTCGGTCGGTGCTTCTGCCTTTGGCAGAGTTGTCCACCGGACAACCGCACCTGATTTTGCGCTCAACTTCAAAAATAATCATAACTTTCTTGCCGCGAATACGGCAATTCAGCAGGCACGGAAAGTATGATAGAATATAGAACTCGAAAATTATGAAGAAGCAGCCGGAAAGCGCGGCTCCCGCCGCGCGGCGGCGTGGATAGTACCATACGCCGCTAAAGCGGCGCCGTGCCGGATGCCGCGGGCATAAAGGAATCGGGAGCGCAGGCTCTGCGCGCTGACTTGAAAAATATCATGGGGTGTGGTAGAATTGGTAGAGTGTGAAAAAGCGGGATTTGTATATGGGTATTATGCCCGGAGGAGAACGATAATGGCAAGGAAGATAAAAAGACACGGCAGAATGACGGTGATAGTTATAGCTGTAATTATGACCCTGACGGCGGCGGCAGCGGTGCTGTGTACTGCCGCTATAGAGGATCATAAGTATTATTCGGAGCCCGGATATATGGGGCAGTATAACAGAGCAGATGCGGAGCACAGCGTTTTCGGAAGGCTTGCGGATATAGAAATAGAGCTGTCCATCGGAGGGAGTACGGAAAAGCTCACCTTTGACGAGATCGGTGATTGGGTGACTGCCAAAAAGACCGAGAAAGGCTTCAGCTATTCGGTGTCCGACGAGAGGATAGCCGAATACGCCGAAATGCTCGATAAAAAATACAGCAACTACCGGAGCTATATAACCTTCAGCAATATAAACGGCAGCGAGATGACCCTCGAAAACAAAGGCATGGGCTGGATATTCGACCCCGACCATGCCAAAGCAATGCTGAAGGAGCATATAGAAAATGCGGTATCTCTGAAGCTTGATCTTACCGACAGAAGCGAAGAGAGCAATAAATGGTGGCTGAGAAGGGTATCGGACTATGCGGCGGTAAAAAACGAAAATGGCATCGTTGCCGAGGTAAGCGTTGACGACCAATATATGTGGGTGCGAAAAAACGATGAGGTCATTCTTGAGTCGCCTGTAGTAACGGGCAACCCGGGCACGGGCAACGATACGCCAAAGGGCGCTTATACCGTTTATGAAAAGAAATCGCCTTCAGTTCTGTACGGCGCGGACTATAATACCGAGGTAGCCTATTGGATAGCCTTCAACGACGATATAGGCTTTCACGATGCAAGCTGGCAGAGCGAATTCGGCGGAACGGTGTATCTTTCAAACGGCTCACACGGCTGTGTCAATATGCCGCTTGATGCCGTAAAGAAGCTGTATGATATCGCCTACACGGGTATGCACGTTTACGTGTATTGACAAATAAACATCTGTTCAGGGGACACGACGATATGCCGTGTCCTTTTTTCGCGGTACTATCCGCATGAAAGGGGGAATACATTTTACTGTCCGTACTTATTACAGCAGGGAGGGATACTATGAATGAAGAACGGAAATACAGGCTTGCCGGAATATACGAATCCGGCGGGCTGACAGTCAGGGAATATCGTCCCGCACTCACACCTGACAGGCGAAGAGAGCGCGATGCGGAAATATCCGAGCGGTGCAGAGCGATAGCCGAGCAGGCGGAAAAGAAAAGCGTCTCACGCATTGCGGGGAACGGGGCGTGATAGCGATATATTGCCGTCAGTCGGTGGATAAAAAGGACAGTATCTCTATAGAACAGCAGGAGCGATCGTGCAGAAGACTGCTGAGCGGGGACGAGGAATGCAGGGTGTTTTCCGATAAGGGATATACGGGCGCAAATACAAACCGTCCGCAGTTTGAGAGCATGATGAGAGCGGTCAGGGCAGGCGCGGTGTCTGAGGTGATAGTGTATAAGGTAGACCGCATAAGCCGTTCTCTGCTTGATTTTGTGGGAATATACGGGGTGTTTGAAAAATTCGGGGTTGAGTTCGTTTCGTGCAGCGAACAGTTCGATACCTCAAACGCTATGGGCAAGGTGACACTTCAGATAATAATGGTCTTTGCAGAGCTTGAAAGGAGCATGATACAGAAGCGTGTCACGGATAATTTCTATGAAAGGGCAAAAAAGGGGCTTTATCTTGCGGGGGCGGCGCCCTTCGGCTTTCAAAGGAAAAGGGCGGTCATCGACGGGATAAACACCTGTGTTCTTGAAAATGACAGCGACGAAAAAATACGGGCGGTGCATTTGATGTACGAAAGCTTTCTTTCGGGTAAAAGTCTCGGAGAGATCGCGGCTCTGCTGAACGCAGCGGGTATGCATACGGTCAGGGGAAATAGCTTTTCGTCTACCGCAGTAGGCAGGATACTGAGGAACACGGTCTACGTCAGGGCAGATGCCGCCGTGTATGAATATCTCAGGTCCAAGGGAGCGCAGGCGGATCAGCCGCCGGAGCTTTATACGGGACGGTACGGCTGTATCGTATACGGACCGAGAAAGAATAAAACAAAGCGGAAGTTCACCGACCTGCACGGTGACCGTGTTCAGCTATGCAGACACGAGGGGATCATAAGTCCGATACAATGGCTTGCCGTACAGCGCAGACTTGACGGACACAAAAGGATAGGCGGCAGCGGCAGGGGGAACAATTCGTGGCTGACGGGACTGACGAGGTGCAGTATCTGCGGCAGAGGAGTGTCTGTTGTAAACGGTCAGAAAAACGGAAAGCGCTATCTTAACTGCGGAGGGAAAAAGGATCATATATGCAGCCGCAGATCGTGCGGGCTCTCGTTTGACATTATAGAGAGCGCCGCGGCCCGGAGCCTTGAGCGTGCGGTAAACGGGTTCTCGTTTATCCCTGCGGCGGATAAAGAAAAAAACGCCCGAGAAGAAAACACTCTCAGGCTTCGCCTCATGAAGAATACCGATGAGATGCGCGCTCTTGCGGAGAAGTCGGCGCAGGCAAACGATACGCTTATGGGCTTAATAAACGAGCGGATCGATGCGCTCGACTCGGAAAACGGAGAAATAAGAAAAAGGCTTGACGCGCTTTGCGGCGTTGATGCCTGTGCTCCCGCCTCTGCCGCGCTGAAAAAAGCCCTCGGTAATATTAACGGACTCAGCTTTGAGCGGAAAAAGGAGCTTGCTCATGCGTTTATCGATAGGGTAATGATAGGCGTCGCTGCGTGACAGAAAGGACAGAATGTCCATGTATAACGGGCTTGAGGTGCGTGTGCCGTTCTGCGACTACAGGATAGTCGAGTACGCCTATAATCTGCCGTGGGAGATAAAGGCCTATGCGGGCAGGGAAAAGGGGGTAGTCCGTGAGGCGTTCAGAGGTCTGCTGCCCGACAGCATAATCGAGCGCAAGAAAAGCCCCTATCCCAAAACTCACGACCCGAAGTATTTTTCCCTTTGCGCCGCCGCCGTAAGAGAGATCCTTGACGACAAAAGCTCGCCGCTGTATGATATTCTCGACAGGGAAGGCGTAGAGCGGGTGATAGGGTATCCCGAGGAGATATCATCTCCGTGGTACGGTCAGCTTATGAGGGCGCCGCAGATACTTGCGTATATCATTCAGACGGATTATTGGTTCAGAGCAAATCGCGTGACGATAGAATAGGCAACAAAAAAAGCGGCTGACGGTAAGGTCAGCCGCAGTTTTGTTCTGCTTAAAGAATAGAGCTGTCAAGATAGTGTTCGAGATCCTCTTCGTCCTTTCTTTTCTTCTCCCTGATAAGAAGGATAGCGGTAAAGGTCGCCGAAACAGCCAGCAGTCCGCCGGTAATAGAAAGGAATATTATCAGTAATTTTTTGCCCATTTATTTTACCTCCTGACATCAAGTTCGTTCTTTACTAATTATATAATTGTTTTTAGTGAATGTCAAGAATATTATCGTAAATTATGAAAAAACAGAAAAAAAGCAGGACCCTGAGTCCTGCTTCTGAGAATATGAACCTGTCCATATCTCTCACCCGAGCGAAGCTGCTCAGGCAGGTGCATTGAGCTTGCGAGCTAAAGAAGACTTCCTTCTTGAAGCAGTATTCTTCTTGAGAATACCCTTAGCAGTAGCCTGATCGATCTTCTTGATAGCTACACGCACAGCCATCTCTTTATCTGCAGCATTTGATTCGATGGCAGCATTTGCCTTCTTAATGCATGTCTTCAGATTACTCTTAACTATCTTGTTAGCGGCTGTTTTTGCAGCAGCAACCTTTACGCGCTTCTTAGCTGACTTAATGTTAGGCATCAGAACACCTCCCTTTTCCTACACTTGCGTACAGCTTATGATAACACTATTCGGACAAAAATGCAAGAGTTTTTTTTAATTTTATTCTAAAAAAATACTCTTTGTATATTATCTAACGAAAAATCTCCCGCAAAGCGCGCGAATACGGCATTTCTCACAGCATTTTACAAATTTTTCTTCTGTCGTTGCAATATCGCTCATATTATGATAATATATAACAGCGAAAGGGGAGAGGGCTATGGCGGATAATTCCTGCTGCGAGAGCTGCAGCCGTTACGTTTATAACGAGGACTACGAATGCAGCGAATGCCTTGCATTTATAGATGAGGACGACTACTCAAGACTGCTTTCGGGCGGTGAGGGCTCCTGTCCGTATTACTGCAGGGACGACGAATACGGCATCGTCAGAAAACAGAACTGATACTATTATATAGGAGAATTGCTATGATATCAATAAAAAAATACGTCGACGTTATCCTGAACGCCGTCTACGGCTGTATTATCGGTGTAGCAAATATCATACCGGGCGTCAGCGGCGGCACTATGGCGGTAATGCTCAATATCTACGATAAGCTCATAAGCTCGTTCACGGGTCTGAGAAAGAATTTCAGGCAGAGCATAAAGTTCCTTCTGCCCGTGCTGATCGGCGCAGGCATAGGCATAGTCGCCTTCTCCAAGCTGATAAAGCTTCTCATTTCGGAATGTCCGCTTCCGACCTGCTTCTTTTTCATCGGACTGATAGCCGGCAGCCTGCCCCTCGTGTTCAGAAAAGCCCTTGAAAAAAGGTTCCGTCCGCTGTCGCTCATACCGCTTGCGGTGTTCCTTGCGGGAATGATAATCCTTTCCTTCGTGCGTACAGACGGGCAGACCGCCGCTGCGGGCGCCGTTCAGCTTGATTTTCCGGGCTGGATATTCTATTTTGCTGCATCGGCCGTTGCTGCCATGTGCATGATAATCCCCGGAGTCAGCGGCTCTATGATACTTATGGTGTTCGGGATCTACGCAAGCGTTATCGAGGCGATATCCAATCTCACAAAGCATTTCGGAGACAGCGTACTGCTGCTGATACCCGTAGGGCTCGGCGTTATCTTCGGCATAGTTTTCGGCGCTAAGGTAATAGATCTCTGCATAAAGAACTTTCCTCAGATGACCTATTTTGCAATAATAGGACTTATGCTCGGCTCACCGCTCACTATATTCATGAAATTCATGTATCAGAGCGAGGCTCAGCCCGTAAACAACTTTGTCTTTACACCTGTAAATATCATAATTTCCGCCGCCGTATGTTTAGTAGGCTTCGCTATAGCGCTGTTCTTCGGCAGCGAGAAGCTCAAAAAAAGTCTTGCCAAAAGGAATAAGCCCGAAGCTCCCGCCGGGGACCCGGAAGAAACCGAATGATCTCACCCGCCGCACTGTTCAGCAGTGCGGCTTTTCTATGTCCACAAAAACACCCATCACGACCGCGTTTACCGATTGATAATCCCCGCCCGATATGATATAATGGTGACAATAAAAAACAGGGAGGAGAACAGATATGAAAATACTTCATCTTTCGGATCTTCATATCGGAAAAAGGTTAGGCGAGATCTCTCTGCTTGAGGATCAGATCTATATTCTCGGGCAGATAACGGATCATATCGGCAGAAACGGCATTGATGCGGTGATAATTGCAGGCGACGTTTATGACAGGAGCATTCCCTCGGGAGAAGCCATGAACGTCTTTAGTGATTTTATAGAAAAGCTCTCTGAGCTTGAGGTCCCCGTCCTGCTCATAAGCGGCAACCATGATTCTGCCGAGCGTATATCGTATTTCAGCGACATCATGAAAAAGCACAGGATCTATCTCGTGACGGATACGGCAGCTTCGACAGAGCCGGTCGTCCTGCGCGACGAGTACGGCGAGGTGAACTTCTATCTTATCCCGTTCATGCGCCCGTCCGACGTGAACAACGCCTTTGAAACAAGCTGCGCATCATATACTGAGGCTATGGCGGAGCTGATAAGCAGAATGAATATAGATACCTCAAAGAGGAACGTGGCGGTATCGCATCAATATGCTGCGGGCTCCTCGGTGTGCGATTCGGAAATGCTCATCGGCGGCATAGAGAGCATAGACGCGGCGGTATATAAGGACTTCGACTATACCGCGCTCGGTCATCTGCATACGCCGCAGAACGTCGGCGGCAGCGACAGGATACGCTACTGCGGCACCCCGCTGAAATACTCTCTCTCCGAGGTTTCCGTGCCGAAATCCATGACGATAGTCACACTCGGAGAAAAGGGCAGCGTCAGCGTGGATACCGTTCCTTTCAAACCGCTCAGGGATATGAAAAAGCTAAAGGGCTCGTTCGAGGAGCTTATGAAGGGCGAGCCTTCGGACGAATATATCTACGTTGAGCTTACCGACGAACAGGATATTCCCTATGCAGGGACGGATCTGAGAACGATATATAAGAACTTTGTATCCGTAACCTATTCAAGGTTTGGGGACAACAACTATTTTGCAGGCTCATCAGGCTTCAGCTCTCCCGAGGAGAAAAGCCCGCAGGAGCTGTTTTCGGAGTTCTTCATGCAGCAGCACGGCGGAAAAACGGAGCTGAACGATATACAGCTTGAAATACTCAGAGAAGCAATAGAAAGTGCATGGGGGTGTTGATATGCTGCCGATAAAGCTTAAAATGTGCGGTTTTCTTTCTTATCTCAACGAAACGGAGATAGATTTTACTAAATTCGGAGAAAAGGGTCTGTATCTTATCACGGGAGATACCGGCGCGGGAAAGACTACGATATTCGATGCCATATCCTATGCGCTGTACGGCAAGGCGAGCGGCAAAAACAGAGAGGTAAAGCTTTTCAGGAGCAAGAATGCCGACGAGAGCGTACCTACCTACGTTGAGCTTACGTTTATGTCGGGCGGCAAAAAATATAAGGTCAGAAGAAACCCCGAATATGAGCAGAAGGCGAAAAAGGGCTCGGGTACCTCGGTATGCAGGGCAAAAGTGATGCTTACCGAATATGACGGCGGCAGAGAGATAGTAAAAGAGCTGAAAAGCGAGAGAAAGTCCGATGACAAGGACCCCATAGCAAGAATTGTGGGTATAGACAGCGAAAAGTTCCGCCAGCTTTCGATGATAGCGCAGGGCGATTTCGACCGTGTCATTACGGCAAAAACCGGAGAGCGCACCGAGATACTCAGAGCGATCTTCAGCACCGAAAA
>CACWNZ010000164.1 GCA_902762335.1 uncultured Ruminococcus sp.
TCAAGGATCTTGTCTGTGGGCAGTCCGCTGCGGGAGTAGTTCTTACAGGTGCTGCCGGGCTTGAGCCCGTATTCGGCGCAAAGGAGATTTATAAAGCAGTCCTCCGCTGCAAAGGGGTCCTGCTTTGAATAGCCGTCAAGCGCGTAGCCTGCGGGAATAGAATCGCCGAACACAAGCAATGAGGAAACGTTTTCGTGTTCGGGTTCCTTTTTGCTCTCCTCCTCATCGGCAAGAGCGGTGAGGGAAAGAGCGCTGAGGGCGGTTATTACGGTAAGAAAAACACATATGAGCTTTTTCATGATATCTCCCTCCGTTGCAGGTCAGCTGAGAAAGCCGTCTATTATGGTCGCCTCGGCTTCTTCCTCGGTCATGCCGAGCGTGCGGAGCTTAAGTATCTGCTCGCCCGCTATCTTGCCGATGGCGGCCTCGTGGATAAGCGCGGCATCGTTATCTCTTGCGTGAAGCTCGGGAGCCGCGTCGACCTTGCCGTTTTCGGATATGATAGCATCGCATTCGGAATGACCCGTGCAGGGAGCGTTGCCTATGATCACCGAATGATATTCCTGATGAGAATCGTCTCTTGCCACCGAGCGGGAGATAAGGTCCACGCCCGAATCCCTGCCGTTCATCTCTACTCTGAAGTCGGTTTTTGCGGTCTGCTCCTTTTCGGTGAGTATCCTTTCTCTTATATAGAGCTTTGCGCCCTCGCCTAATTTTGCGGCTGTCATTCTCGTCGTGCGGTCTACGCCGCCTATCTGGGCGGTATCCATTTCAAGAACGGAATTTTCTTCAAGCTCCGCCTCGGTAACGGGGTCTATAGAGCGCAGTCCCGTGCCGTGACCCTTTCCTACGTGCTTTTCAAGGTATTTGACGTGAGAGCCCTTGCCTAAAAAGAAGCGGTGGATACCGTTATGTCTTGCGGGCTCGCCCATTTCGGTGTGTATGCCGCAGCCCGCAACGATAATAACGTCGGCGTTCTCACCTACGAAGAAGTCGTTGTATACAAGGTCGTCAACGTCGCCGTGTGTAACGCAGGCGGGAATGGATACGGTCTCGCCCTTCGTGCCGGGAGCTATAAATATCTCAAGTCCGGGCTTGTCGGTTTTTGATTCTATCCTGATATTCCTGCTTGACATTCTGCCGGCGCACTGACCGTTTTCACGGATATTGTAGGCGCCTTTGAATTCTCCGTCCCAATCGGATATTTCTCTGAGAAGATCCTTGGTTATCTCGTTCATCAGAACATCTCCTCCTGTCTGTAGCATTTGCCCGATACGGCGTTGTTTTCCGCAAGCAGCTTCATCATATCATCGGGCTTGCCCTGAGCCTTTATGGTGCCGCCTGCTACTATAGCTATCTCATCGGCGATCCTCAGTATCCTCTCCTGATGAGATATTATTATTATCGAGCCATTCAGATTTGTTCTGATGTCCTCGAAGGTCTTTATAAGATTCGCAAAGCTCCACAGGTCGATCCCTGCCTCGGGCTCATCGAACACCGAAACGGCGGAATGTCTTGCAAGCACCGTAGCTATCTCTATTCGCTTTATCTCACCGCCGGAGAGGGTAGAATTGACCTCGCGGTCTATATATTCCTCGGCGCAAAGACCGACCTTGCTCATATAGCTGCAAATACGGTCAAGCGGGAGCTTTTCTCCTGCGGCAAGCTCGATGAGCTTTCTTACGGTGATGCCCTTGAATCTTACGGGCTGCTGAAATGCAAAGCTTATGCCGAGCCTTGCCCTTTCGGTAATATCAAGATCGGTAATATCTCTTTCGTCGAGGTAGAGCTTACCGCTGCTCTGAGTGTAGATGCCTGCGATTATCTTAGCAAGCGTGGTCTTTCCTCCGCCGTTCGGTCCCGTTATCACGATAAGCCTGCCGTCTCCTACGGTAAGGTCAAGATCATGCAGAACAGGCATTCCGTCCGGTGTGTTCCAGGAAATGTTTTCGAGCCTGAGCAATATTATCATCCTTTTCCTAACAGTATTTTTGTTTGAACAATAAAATATTATACCACAAAGTAAAGTGATATACAAATGTTTTTTATCGTTTTTGAGTCGGATAACGGTATTTTTTGTATTATTTTTTCGTGATCTGCCGTATTGTGTGTAAAGTAGTACGACTTTGCAGCGCTATCGGGCATGGATTTTCCCGTGAAAAATTATTTTTCGGGGAATATTTTCCTCACAGGGTTGTAAAGCTATAGAGCTTTAAGCTGTGCTTTGCCTGTCTTTGCGAAAAATAATTCGTCTACGCTGTTGAATAAAACGCTTTTTTGTGTTACAATTATCAGACAGACCCGAAGCGGCTGTTGATCGCTTCGGTACTAAGGCTGCATTTTTGATCAATTCTGAAAAGGAGAGATGTTTCATGCTTTCTGATATCGAAATAGCTCAGCAGGCTGATGCGGAGCCGATAGTAAGCATAGCAAAAAAGCTCGGTATAGACGAGGAAGGTCTTGAATTCTACGGAAAATACAAGGCAAAGCTTTCGGAGGAGCTTATCAGGGAAAAGTCACATGGCAAGGACGGCAAGCTCATACTTGTCACCGCAATAAATCCCACCCCCGCAGGCGAGGGCAAGACCACCACCTCCGTAGGTCTCGGCGACGCGCTTTCCTGCATCGGCAAAAAGACCGTAATAGCTCTCAGAGAGCCCTCGCTCGGTCCCGTATTCGGAATAAAGGGAGGAGCAGCAGGCGGCGGCTATGCGCAGGTGATCCCGATGGAGGATATAAACCTTCATTTCACGGGGGATATGCACGCTATCACTGCGGCTAACAACCTTCTGTGCGCTATGCTCGACAACCATATCCAGCAGGGCAATTCTCTCGGCATAGATGTTAAAAAGATACTTATAAAGCGCTGTCTTGATATGAACGACAGAGAACTGAGGAACATAGTTGCGGGTCTCGGCGGCAGGGTAAACGGCGTTCCCCGTGAGGACGGCTTCATAATTACCGTTGCCAGCGAGGTAATGGCTATACTGTGTCTTGCATCTGATATCACCGACCTCAAGGAGAGGCTCGGCAGGATACTCGTTGCCTATACCTTCGGCGGCGAGCCTGTATATGCATCCGATCTCAAGGCAAACGGCGCTATGGCGGCGCTTCTCAAGGACGCTGTAAAGCCCAATCTCGTACAGACCCTCGAGGGTACGCCCGCCATTATGCACGGCGGTCCCTTTGCTAATATCGCCCACGGCTGTAATTCCGTAAGAGCGACTAAGCTCGGACTCAAGCTTGCCGATTACTGCGTTACCGAGGCGGGCTTCGGCTCTGATCTCGGCGCGGAAAAGTTCTTCGATATAAAGTGCCGCAAGGCGGGACTTACTCCTTCGGCGGTAGTTCTTGTAGCTACGGTGCGCGCGCTCAAATATAACGGCGGAGTTCCTAAGGCTGAGCTGGGTACAGAAAATCTTGAAGCTCTTGAAAAGGGCATAGTCAACTTAGGCGTACATATCGGCAATATGCAGAAGTACGGCGTTCCCGTTGTTGTAGCTATCAACCGCTTCGGCGCGGATACCGATGCGGAGCTTAAGCTCATTGAGGATTATTGCACGTGTCTCGGCGCTGATTTTGCGCTTTCGGAGGTATTCTCAAAGGGCGGCAAGGGCGGCATAGAGCTTGCCGAGAAGGTAGTAGCCGCCGCAGACAAGCCATCCGGTTTCAGACCCCTTTATGACACAGCTCTCCCGATAAAGGAGAAGATAGAGACTATCGCTAAGAATATATACGGCGCGGACGGAGTTACCTATACCGCCGCAGCCGATAAGGCTATCGCCGAGATAGAAAAGCTCGGTATCGGCGATCTTCCCGTATGCATAGCAAAAACGCAGTATTCTCTGTCTGACGATCCCGCAAAGCTCGGCAGACCGCAGGGCTTCAATATCACCGTGCGCGATGCAAGACTCTCAAACGGCGCGGGATTTGTTGTAGTATATACCGGAGACATCATGACTATGCCCGGACTGCCCAAGGTCCCCGCAGCCGAGAAGATAGACGTTGATGCCGACGGCAGGATAACCGGACTTTTCTGACAGGAGAGAATATCTTGCAAAAGCTTATCAGTAATAATGAACGTCAGACCGAGCAGATAGCGGAACGGCTCGCAAAGACCCTCCGGGGTGATGAGGTGATAGCCATGTTCGGCGGTCTCGGCGCAGGCAAAACGGCATTTACAAGAGGACTTGCGCGCGGTCTCGGCATAGAGGACGGAGTTTCAAGCCCGACCTTTGCCCTTGTCCATGAATACGAGGGCAGGTG
>CACWNZ010000165.1 GCA_902762335.1 uncultured Ruminococcus sp.
CGCCGCCTATTTCGGATATATATCTTTCGGTGTATTTCTTTATCAGACCGGTGAGAGCCGCGCTGTCGTATTCCTTAAGCTTGTCAAAGGGCTCGTCCCTGAGCAGTCCTTCAAGAATATAATGCACTGCGCCCCCGTACATTCCCGCATCCATTACCGCCTTTTTCCTCGGATATGCTTTTAAGCCGTAGCGGCAGAAATACTTGAACGGGCAAAGATAGTAGCTCTCGGCACGGGTCGCCGAAAGGGACATTTTCTCTCCGAAAAGCCGTCTCGTTCTGTCTCTGCCGCTGATGCGGAAGGGCTTGTTTTCAAGCATATCCGATACGGCGGCGCAGCTTGCGGAGTAGCGCGCAGAGCTTCGGAAATATTCCTTGAGCGTTTCGGATACGGCTGTGTTCTCGCGCCAGACAGAAGCGCATTCCTCAAAGGACTGCTTTTCGGTATAGAACAGTTCCTCGGGTGTGAGCGACGCGCGGTTTCTTAGAGGTACGTCTTTCAGTATGGACTGCAACTCCTTTATAATGACAGAGCTTTCGCAGTGTCCGCCCTGAGAAGAGGTGACGTATCTGCTGACGTAAAGTCTTTCCGACGGCATTGAGAGCGCCGTATAGGCGTTGAATTTCTCTCTCAGCGAAAGCTCGTAAAGGGTATCGCTGAGCGGCAGGTCAAGCCCTATGAGCTGTTCTCTCTCATTGTCGCTGAATACGCCCGAGCTTGCGGGAACGCAGGGGAACACGCCCTCAAGAGCGCCTATAATGAATACGGCTCTTTGTCCCTCTGCTCTGATATTTCCCGCAGTACCCGTTATCACACTGTCAAGGGTCTGCGGAATGTCGGAGATCGGGGTCTTTTTTATCATAAGCTTCAGAAGTTCATAATATCTTTTGCTGTCCGTTCTGATACCCGACAGTATATTATGAAGCTTGTCAAGAATATCAACAGCCGTATCCCATACGGCAGCCTCGGTATCCCTCTGTCTTAATTCCGAAGGCTTGTCGAACAGCGATACAAAATGCTTCATCGCCTTGTCCGCCTCAAGCTTTATGAGCAGACTGTATACCGCCTCGGATATGTCAGCGCCGTTTTCGGCTTTTCCGAGCTCATCGGCAAAGGCGACGAGCGGCTCTATGATACTCAGGCGCAGCTTTTCAAGCTTCTCAAGCTCTTCTGCGTTGATCTCTCCGCTGTTCCCGTCGGGATTCATAGTAAAGGGCTGTTTCCAGCGCACGCCCTTGATATCCCACATATAAACGTAATTCTCAAGCCTGTAAATATCGTCGTTATGAACGGGCGTAAGACCCGTTTTGAGCAGGGTGAGTATGCTTTCCGTATTGAACGAGGAATGTACCGTTTCAAACGCCGAGAGCATGAGCCGTATAAGCGGCTTTTCGTCAAGGGGCTTAGGGTCTGACATAAAAAAGGGTATATCGTACTTCGGGAACTCCGAGGCTATGATATCAGAAAACATCGATGGGTCCCGCATGATAACGGTGATCTCGTTATAGCTGCAGCCCTCGTATCTTACGAGCCTTGATATCTCCCTGCATACCTGTCTTATCTCGTCGTATTCGTCGTCCGCCTCATATATCTGCACACTGTCGTCCTCGGCGTAGTAGGGGTCGCCGTCAAAACGGAATACTGCTTCCTCAACGGCGGCTATAGATGCGCTTTTATAACGCATAGCCCTTCGCAGCTTTATGGGAGCGGCTACGGCGCAGCCGCAGTCCTCGGCGGCAGAGATAAGCTTTCTTCTTGTGTTCTCGGGCTCGCTGAATATGCTGTCCGCAGTTTGCAAAGCAGACCCGCCCTCACAGCAAAGCGTTACGACAGTCTCGTCAGACTGCTCTATTATCTTTTCGATTATCCTCATTTCCTGACCCGTAAAGCCGCTGAAGGAATCTATAAAGACGGTTTTTTCTTCAAAATACGGATTCTCGCACAGAATTCCGTACAGCCTTGTAAGGTCGTCGCTCGGGTCCGAGTATGAGCTGCTGAGCAGGGCTTCATAAGCTGAGTAAATATCGGCGCTTTCGCGCAGCTTTTGCTTTAGTCTTTCGTCACGGGTCCTTTGGGCAGCCTCATACAGCTCCGCGGGGGTTATAGCGCAAGCCTTGAATTCCTTGACCGCATCAGTCATAAGCTCGGCAAAGTCGCTCTTTTTGTAGCGCCCCGAATAAAGCACCAGCCTTTCCGATACCTGCTCGGCTGCTGTGCTCATAAGTACGGCGCCGGCTCCGTCGTCTATGCGTCTTATATCCGTGGTCCCGTATTCTTCGGTCACGGCATCGTACAGTCTTCTGAAGCTGAGAACGCTGACACGGCTCGCTTTTTTTGCGCCGAGCATATCGAGTATCCTTTTTTCATACTGATACGAGCTCTGCTCGGGTACAAGCAGAACTATATCCGTGCTTTCGGCTTCGTCCGCTATCCTCCTGAAAACGTATTCCGTCTTGCCCGTTCCGCTTCGTCCCAATACGAGCTGAAGCATAATATCACTTACCTTTCCCTTTTGGTTTATTCTATCATATCAGAGCAGACGTGTAATTTCTTGCACACCAAAAAATTACACCGAGACCTCGCAGGGCTCGGTGTAGTCAGGTTAATCCTCGGGGAAATCGTTATTAAGCTTGTTAAGGCTTGCCGCCTTGAGATAGGCGTTGATAAAGCCGTCAAGGTCGCCGTCCATTACGGCGTTTATATTGCCCGTTTCAAAGCCCGTGCGGTGATCTTTGACCATAGTATAGGGCATGAAAACGTACGAACGTATCTGCGCGCCCCAGGCTATCTCCTTCTGAACGCCCTTGATGTCCTCTATCTTCTCAAGATGCTCACGCTCCTTTATCTCAAGAAGCTTGGACTTGAGCATCATCATGGCTATATCCCTGTTCTGATATTGGCTGCGCTCTACCTGAGACGCAACCACTATGCCCGTAGGAATATGAGTAAGTCTTACGGCAGATGAGGTCTTGTTTACCTTCTGACCGCCTGCGCCTGCGTGGAAGGTGAGGATCGCGTTCTTGGAGTCGTATTCTCCCGTCAGCAGGGTCTGAAGGCGCTGCTTCTCATAGTTATGCACGACGCTCTCAAGCTCGCTCTGCGCCTCCTCAAGAAGAGAAAGATCCTCCTCCTCGTTGGCAAGGTCGATAAGAGCCAGCGTATCGTCGTAGGCAGCAACAAGCTCGTCGTATGCCGCGACCTTGTTTTTGAGCGCGCCCGTTTTCTGAAGTATCTTCTGAGAATTCTCTACGTCGTCCCAGAAGCCCGGCTGAGCCGCGCGCTGCTCAAGCTGTTCTATCTCCATTTTCATCTTATCCAGACCGAGCGCCGAGGAAAGCTCCTTGATATCCGGCTCAAGCGCCTGAAGCTGTAATCTAAGCTCTTCAAATTGTAGCATAACAGTACCTCACCTTATCTTAGTAATTCTGAAAACGTCTTAACCTGTATATTATAAAATAAAATCGCGCCTTTGTAAAGCAAAATCCGAACTTTTTTCTTACGAGGGGCTATTCTATATTATTGAGCAGGTTTCTGCACATGAGAAAGATCATGAACGAGATAAATATGTTCCATACCAGAACGGGCAGACCGAGAAAGGTCATTGCTATAACGGTAAGCTCGGAGCTTATCGACGACAGCAGCATTATGCCGAATACTATCCCCGGTGTCATGAGAAGCACCATAATGCCCATATAAAATGTAATGAACACGCCCCTGTTGCCGCTGATGCCGACTATCCTCTGCGCAAGTATGTTTGATGATATATAAATACAGCCGAAGCTGCCGTAAACGAGCATACATACGAGAGCGTCGATAAAGTGACCGCCCGTTATTGCCCACAGCGCAAGAAAGGCAACAGCGCCGTCCGCAAAGGGCTTGATTATGCTCGTTGCGCCCGCCATTATCAGCTTTTTTACGGGGTGGTCGGGTATAAGAAAAATATAGGGCTTGTTCAGCTCCTTCACCCAATCTCCCGCGGCGCTGAAGAAGAACTGTATATAGGCGCAGATTACTACGTCCGCAATGAAAATGACCGTGGTCTTGTCGCTGCTGCCGAACATGGGCTTCATTGCAAAGCCTATTACAGCCGTAACGCCTAAAAGAACTATGGTGTTTATATTAAAGAACATGAAGCGCGTCCGCCTTGCGCCCTCTCTGAGGTGCTTGAAAAAAATAGCCGAAGCGCCGCTGCCCCTTTTGATTCCGTGCTTTTTGAGCTTGTCGCTCGAGG
>CACWNZ010000166.1 GCA_902762335.1 uncultured Ruminococcus sp.
TGTAGTCGTTGTATCCGCTGAAGCTGTCGTCGGCAAAGCCGCTTCCGTAGGAATTATTGCTTCCGCCGCGCGCGCGGTCGTTATTATAGTTATTGTTCATGCTCTGACTCCCTTTTGTTTTTTCTTAATACTATCATATTTTGTCGTAAAAAGCAATATCAACGTAACGAACGGCTGAAATCACGCACCAAAAGTAAAAGAGCAGGCTAAGCCTGCTCTTTTACTAAAGGAATAAAAAGAAAAAAGGAAAAAGGAAAGAAAAGGAATAATCTTAAAATATCGGGGCTTTTTGGTTTCTGCCCGTCTGTCGTCCGTCTGTCCTGCACTGATAATATACTATACCAAAACTATCCATTTGTCAAGATATTTTTATAAATTTTTTATAATATTTTTCAAGGATTTAACGGTTTTTTATGTATGAGTAGGGTTTTTTAAGGATATTTTAAGGATCTTTTCCAAAAAAACACGATAAAATGCGCAGTTTATATTTGACTTTGGAGCAAAAAAGATTTATTATATAAATTGACGAAGCATAAGTACCGACGACGTTATCGCGTAAGGAGCCGACATGAAAACAGGTATCTCAACAGGCTGTCTTTATCCTATGCTGACCGAGCAGGCAATAGAAGCTCTGCTGTCGCTCGGCTATGACACCCTCGAAATATTCTTCAACTCATTCTCCGAGCTTGAACAGGACAATCTCGACAGGATCAGATATATGCTCGAAAAAAACGGCGCAGGTGTCGTGTCGATCCACCCCTTCACCTCGTCGTTCGAGTCCTTTCTGCTGTTTTCGGCTTACGAAAGAAGATTTCTTGACGGAGTCAATCTTTACGATATGTACTTCCGCGCGGCTCAGCGTCTCGGCGCCGATAAGATCATTCTTCACGGGCTGAATACCGACTACGCCCCCACTCTTTCGGACAGCGAATATTACAGAAGATTCGCCGTGCTTCAGGAGAGAGCGGGCAGATACGGCGTATCGGTGCTTCAGGAGAACGTAAGCAGGTTCCGCAGCAGGGATCCCGCATTTATAAAAAGAATGGCGCAGGAGATACCGGATTCCGCCGCCTTCGTATGCGACGTAAAGCAGGCGGCAAGGATAGGCACCGACCCCGTGGAAATGGCGGCCGCAATGGGCGGCAGACTGCGCCACGTTCATATAAGCGACTATGACGAAAACGGCGTATGCGTTCTGCCGGGACAGGGCGTATTCGATACCGAGGGCTTTTTAAGAGCCCTGTATAGCTCGGGCTATGACGGGAATATCATGATAGAGGTATACCGCTTCAGCTATAAGGACGTCTCCGAGCTTTGCGCGGCAAGAGATCATCTTGAAGAGCTGATAGGCAAAATAACTGCACAGGGGGAATAACCATGAAGTGTCCGTACTGCGGATGTGAGGAGAGCAAGGTGGTCGATTCAAGACCCACCGACGAGGGCGAAAGAATAAGGCGCCGCCGTGAGTGCTTTAACTGCGCCAAACGCTTTACCACCTACGAGATAATAGAGACGACGCCCATAATGGTAATAAAGCGCGACAACACCCGTGAGCCCTATAACAGACAGAAGCTGACAAAGGGCATACTGCGCGCCTGCGAAAAGCGCCCGATCTCACTCGACGCGATAGACAGTATAGTCGACAAGGTAGAGGCGAAGATACAGAACACCCTTGACAGAGAGGTACCCTCAGAGCGCATAGGCGAATACACCATGGAGGTGCTCAAGGACGTGGACGAGGTAGCCTACGTTCGCTTTGCCTGCGTTTACAGACAGTTTCAGGATATACACACCTTTATGGACGAGCTTAAGCGCCTTATAGAGGAAAAGTAAACAAGGGAGGTCACGCGCATGATCATAGACACCCACGTTCATATAGGCGGAATGCTCGACTTCAGCATGACCGAGGAGGACGTGCTCTATGCAATGGAAACCTATGGGATAGATCACTGCATAGTTTCGAGCATAAACGCTACGGAATTTGACCATGAGCTGAAGCTCATACCCGCTAAGTATCAGCATTCGCAGCTTGAGTGCCTTAACGACGTAGTAAGCTTTGCAAAAAAGTATCCCTCAAGGATCTCTGCCGCCGTATGGGTAAAACCCTACGGAGAAAAGGCGGATTACGACCTGTACAAAGCGATAAACGACAACAGAAAATACATCAAGGCGATAAAGCTGCACCCCTATCACTCCAATACGCCGTTTGACGGCAGAGATACCGACCAATTCATAGAGCTTGCGCAGCATTACGGTCTGCCCGTCGTTGTTCATACGGGCGGCTCCGATGCGGCTTCATGCGCAAGAGTGTATAATATGGCAAAGAGATTCCCTAAGACAAGATTCGTCATGGTACACATGGGGCTCGGCACGGACAACCGCGAGGCTACAGAGCTTATCGCTAAGCAGCCCAATCTTTACGGCGACACCACCTGGGTGCCGATAGAAAGCACGGTAAGACTCATAAAAACTGCGGGCGCCGAGAAGATAATGTTCGGCAGCGATATGCCCATAGACGGCAGGGATACCTATCTGCACAACCGCAGGGGCGACCGTTCGCTGTATCAGCAGTATTTCAACGAGCTGAAGGAGCTTATAACCCCGCAGGAATACGACTGCCTGATGTATAAAAATGCCGCCGAATTTTTCGGGCTCGGCTTCATATCGGAAAGATAACAAAGGGACTGCCGCACGGATCCGCGCGGCAGTCTTATTTTCTGTAATTACGGTATCTGTTGTTTCTCCCGTAATAATTTTTCTTCGGCGCAGAGCGTCTGCCTATAGCAAAAAAGACCAGCGCGACTATGACGATAACGATCGCCGTTCCCGCTGCGGCAAGAAAAACTATCTGTCCCCCGTCAGCGGGCTCGTTCTCCCGCTGTATATAGAAGGTATTGGCAGAGGGCTGCTCTGCCGCTTCGCTCTCGCCGCCCTTTGCCGAGCTTTGCTTGGACGGGGTCTTTGCTTCCGATGAGGTCCTGCTCCTCTGTGAAGAGGCTTTTGAAGCCGCGCTGCTCTGCTCCTTCGACGGCTGAACGGCGCTCCTTTCCGTCGTCCGATCCGTCACGCTCTCCCTGACCGATACGCTTATCACGGGCAGCTCCACGGGATAATACAGCTCCTCTCCGCCCGTTACGGCGCATGAGCCTAACGAAAAGCCGTAGTCGGCAGCTCCTGCCGTCCCGGGCGAAAAGCGGAATTTCACGCTTAAAGCGGCGCGCGAGCCGCAAAGCGAGGCGACTATCCTGACAGAGCCGCCGCCGTCAAAGCTTTCAAACAGGTCGCCGCTCTCCCTGCCGATAAGCTGCGCTCCCTCAAAGCTCAGCGCGGAAGGGTCATATATAAGCTCCGCCTCGCAGGCTCCTATTACCGAGCCGTTAGTTATAGTAAGCTCTATATCAAACGCCCTGCCCGGCTTTATATCTGCTGCCGACGAAAGAGTGCATACAGGCTCCGCTGCGTATGCGCGCAAACAAAAAACAAGGACGGCCGCCGTTATCACCGCGATAACGGAAGCCGTCTTTTTCAACGATCTCATAAGCACACCGTCCCGCTTTTTCTATGCCATGATTATAGCATAGATCATCGGGAAATAAAAGGTGTTTTTAATTTTTTTGCCCTTAAAGAGCTTAAGGCAGATAATTTATGGAGATATACTTCTCCGCAACGGTACCCTCGCTGTCCCTTACGAGCACGAGTATCTTAAAAGCTCCCGCCTGTGACGAGGTATAGACTATATTCGACGAGGGCTTGTAGTCCCTGAGCAGCGTCCACTGAGATGATCCCGCCCTGCGGCAGAAGAAGGCGTATTCGTAGCCGCCCGAGCCGCCGTCGGCATTTCCTCTTATTATCGCCGAGGTACCCCTCTTCAGATCCTTCGACGAGGTCGTCGAGCTGTTCTTAAGCGGCTTTATCACCTTCAGCGTAAAGGTCCTTTTCTCTATCCGCGCCTCGGTGTCCTTAGCCTTTATCATCAGCTCGTATTCCTCTGCGCTCAGCGGCGTGAACGGCACCGCTGCGCTTGAGCTGTAGCTCTTTATCGTAGCCCAATCGCTCATGCTCTTCTTTCTGTAATAATAGGCGAACTGATATTTTCCCGAGCCGCCGCTTGCCGAGCCCTTGAGAAATACGGTCTGACCCGCTCTGATATTCTGCGCCGATATCGACGAGGTTTGAATCTCTTACCTTTATGAGTATCTCATAGCTGCCCTCGGTGCGGGGTCTGAATGCGGCAGTCGTTTCGCCGCTGTAGCCGCCGAGCATTGTAAAGCCCTGTACGGTGGTCTTTCTGTAGTAATAGGCGTATTCGTATTTTCCTTCGCCGCCCGAAGCCTTGCCCTGAAGCGCCATTACGCTGCCCGTATCTACGGTTTTTGACGATACCGAGCTTTCATTGGTGAGCGGCTTTTTTACCCTGAGCTCCAAATGCCTGTTAGCCGAGCTGCCCTTCTCGTCCTCTGCGGGAAGCAGACTCCAATCCAAGCCAGCGGCAACGCAAGCAGCCTCATCCTCGTACATTAAGGAGATCGCTTGAGTGCCAAGCTTTGCTCCACCCACCTCGCAGAGCATCGAGAAGAGCGCGCTCTCGCCCGCATAAACGGCGGTTTTATTTAGCGACGAGGTGTTCCTGAGCTTTTCGGGAACAGGCTCGGTGAGCTGAACGTCGGGGCTTTCAACGTACCAATACGCCTCTATCCCGCCTACCGGAACTATAGCCCTGTCCGCAGTTACCCTGCCCGCCTCGACACAGTTTGCAGGGTCGCAGCAATAGAACACGCCGTCGGTATAGTCGGTAAGAAGTATCGCATGGGGATAGTCGTAATCGTATGCGACTATGCCCTCGGGGTGCTCCCTCAGCAGCGCGATGAGCTCCGCCTCGGCATTATATTGTATCCTTCCGTATGAAACGCTTATGCCCTTGTATGAATAGCTGTTATACATTCCTGCACCCCAACACCATATAGAAGGCTTTGCGCCGTATTCGGTAATGCTGCTCCAATCGGAGTCGCCCCTCATAAGAGCTGTCCTTCTCAGCATCATCACGTTTGCGCACAGAGTACAGGTATCGCTCTCCTGCTGCTTGAGAAAGACCGACGGGTCGTTTATATCCTTAAGTGTCGCCGCCTCAGCCGAGGCGCCGGGCAGCATTGCCGCCCCGATGACCGCCGCCGCAAAAGCCGCCGCCGACACGATAAGCTTTATGATTCCCTTTTTCAAGATGATTCCTCCACTGTTCTTTAGTCCGTTATTGATTTTACCCCGAATGGTTACGATTTGCAAGAAATTTATTACAACTTTGTTATTTTTCTGCCATAAGCACAATTATTTATTTTATCAGCCGATATTTATGTTTATGATCCCCTCAGAAATACCGCCGTTTCAGCTCTCCGCGCCCTCCGCGGGTCTGTATAGGGTCACGGTTATCCTGTCGAAATCAATGCCCGCCTGCCTGTTCACAACGTCCTTTACCTTTATTACGGAAGCATCGTCAATAGTCTCCTGCGGCAGTATCACCGTACACGAGCCGTTGTTTACCGACACCATGCAGTCGCTGAAGCCCTTTGCCCTTATCTCTGCCTCCATATCTCCCTCAGCCTTTATAGCCGCCGCAAGCTCCTCCGCCGCGCGCACCGCCTCGAGCCTTGCGTTCTCCGAGGCTTCGTCGCTGTCCGCAAGCTCTTTAAGTCCTTCAAGAGCCTCTCTGTGAGCCTGAGCGCGCTTGTCCTTTTCCGCCGCAAGCGCGCCCCTGTCCTCATCGCAGACCTCCGCAGAGGACTCCGCGCTCTGTTCCTCCGAAAGCTCCGCGCTCTGCCCCGATACCTCCGTATTGACGTATACGGTCTGACCGAGCTGCTTTTCGCTGCTCTCCGCCTCGTCCGCCACGGAAACGGACTGAGCCCCCGAGAACTGCCAATTAAGATATACCGCCGCGCCCAGCGCCGCCACGAGAGCACCTATCATAAGCTGTCTTTTTCCGAATGTCATAGTTCGTTCCTCCTGTTATGAGCTCATTTTCAATACACAAATACGGGAATCGGATATATTCAGCGCCGCCGCTGCCGCCTTTTTTATTCTCTCGGCGACCTCGCTGTTGCCTCCTCCCTCGCAGACTATCAGCACCCCTCTGACTGTCGGCATGGTCTGTCCTACGCTGAGAGCCTGCTCGGTGCCGCTGCCCGTGCGCACCACAATGCAGGACCGCTTTTCGCTGTCGGTCACGGTACCGCTGCTCTGCGTACCGCCGCTTCGCCTGATATCGCTGTCCGAGGCATATATGTTTTTTACGGTGCCTTCAAGCGTCAGCATAAGCTTCGTTCTGCCCGCGCCCTCAATGCTTGCCACCATATTGCCCAGCTCCTCGCTGAGCATTTCGCGGTACTCCTCGGTCTGCACGGTATCGTCGGGCAGTACCGCCGTGTCGGGCTCTGACCCCTTCTTATCGGTAAACAGCGACGAAACGAATATCAGCCCTATCCCTATTATGCCCGCCGCTATAACGAGCTTCAGCAGAGTATCCTTTTTCAGTCTGAGCCCCGCAGCGCCCTGCTTCGTCTCGCCGCAGACGCCTTCCTCCTCTTTATCCGCCATTTCTCAGCCCCCGTCCTGCTGCGATATTATTGTCCTGCAGGCAATGCCCAGCTCGTTTTTTATCAGCCTGCCCGCAAAAGCCGCCCTTCGCGCATCTCTGCGGTCAAGTGTAAGCTCAGCCGTTATAATATTTATGCTGCCGTCCTCGTCAATATCCGTAAGCACCTCGGTTTTTAAGGGACTTATCCCGTTCTGCGCCAGCCTTTCGTTTATCAGCTCCGCTATCTGCCGTCTGATATAGCCCAGCCTGTTCTGCTCTATCTCATCTCCCGGCTCATCGGGAACGGCAGTCTCCGTCACGATACCCGTTCCGTCCCTGAGATCGCTAACCACGCCGCCGAGGGGAACGATCACCGCGCAGAGCATGAACGCCCCCAAAAACAAACGGATATTCTTCTCAAGTGCCGTATCTGAAACGAGCATTTCCGCTATGGTCACAGTTACGGCGCATATACACACCGCCGCCGCCCAACCGCTTATACCGTCCGT
>CACWNZ010000167.1 GCA_902762335.1 uncultured Ruminococcus sp.
GTTGATACAGTTTGCCCTGCCTGTCGAGCTAATCTTTTTCTCGAAGACCTCAATGTCGTAGAAAAAAGCCGGTACTGCCCCGACTGCGGACAAAGATTTGAATGGCACTAAACAGAATA
Organism: uncultured Ruminococcus sp.; assembly: GCA_902762335.1. Classification (GTDB taxonomy): domain Bacteria; phylum Bacillota; class Clostridia; order Oscillospirales; family Acutalibacteraceae; genus UBA1213. Next base: position 120 of record CACWNZ010000167.1, read on the forward strand.
ACCCGCCGTCTTGATTTTGCACAGCGCAGAATCAAGGCGGTATTTTTATGCACGGAAGGAGGAAAACATAGATGACAACAGATGACATAGCTAAAGCCTTTGAACAGGCAGCAAGGAGCGCCCAAATTATACCGAACAAACAGCAAGCCAAAGCCGACAGCGGCAAGCCTCAGCTCACGCTTGTACCGAGACAGATACTTTTTGACATTGCAAGGGTCAGGGAGTACGGCACGAAGAAATACGGCGATCCCGAAAACTGGCGGCAGGTAGACAGGCAGCGGTACCGGGACGCGGCGTTCCGGCATTTCTGCGCATACCTTGACGACCCAAACGGGCTTGACAAGGAGAGCGGACTGCCTCACCTTGCACATTTAGCCTGTAATATAGCGTTCCTTTGTGAACTTGAAAGGAGAAATGAAAAATGAGTGAAGTTGCGTGTTATTCTCTTGACGTGCCGATAGATGAACTGTTTGTCGGTATGAGCCCGGTGCCGGATCGTAAACGATCGGAACTGATTACAAATTGTAAGGGCTTCTTAGGGGTCAATCCGGACGCTGTAAGGGGTGTCTGTCATTTCCTGTATGATACTCCGAAACATCGAAACGAGGCATACAGCAAGGTCAGCAAAAAACTGATGTGCTTTATAAATCTGCAAACCTGCTATGTAGATAAAAAATATCTGAAAGGTCGGTGATATCATGGAGCTGACTGACATCATGCGCGAGGCTCAGCAGGCTATAGGCGGCGACTATGAACAGTACACAGCTTGCCTTTAGCCGTGCGCCTGCGTGGGAGAATTTTATAATCAAGACGTGAAATTATACTCTTAAAACAAAAACGGCTCAGAGGGACGCAGAGACGAAAGGAGAGGGTGACGTGATGAAAAGTCCGGAAGTGATAGACAGAATTGAAAAGAGCCTGCCGCAAACGCTCAGAAAATGCCGCTACTGCGGAGAGGGCGCAGAAGAATATGTCCGGGCTGACCGGAATTATGACGGGACAAGGGGATATATCGCAACGGTGCGCTGTACCGGCTGCGGTGTCTCGGTGTTTGCCTTCGGGCTTGATATCCGCCCGGCTCTCGTTATGGCTAAGAGCTACTGGGAAAAGGGCGTCTGCGATGTCTGACAGAGCCACGGCTCATGCTGAGGACGTTGTATCACGCAGAGTTGTCAGCGGTGAACTGCACAGGCTTGCCTGCATGAGACATCTCAGCGACCTTGCGCGGCAGGGTACAAAGGAATTCCCATATATATGGCAGCCCGAAAAAAGCGAGAGGATAATCAGGTTTGCAGAGATGCTGACCATTTCGGAGGGTACAAAGCCAAAACCGGTGCAGCTGTTCGATAACCAATGCTTTGACCTCGGTGTTCCTATGGGCTGGGTAAAGCCTGACGGATACAGGCGTTTTCGCCGCAGCTATGAGAGTATGGCAAGGCAGAATGGCAAGAGCTTCAAGAACGGCATACGGGGACCGTATATTGCCGCATGCAGCGGTTATCATCACGGGAAAATGTTCACGGCAGCAACGAAGAAGCGGCAGGCTCGTATAGCGTGGGAGGAAATGGCAAGGTTTATCCGCTCAGACAGTGATTTGGAGGCGCTGTTCAGGATACAGGACTATAAGTCGCTCATAACCTGTCTGCATACAAACTGTACTATAGAGGCGCTCTCAAAGGAGGGTGGTCTTGATGACGGCTTCAGGAGTATATACTGCTCTGTAGACGAGATACATCAGCACCCCGACAACAAGGTCTATAAAGCGCTGTATAACGGCACTCGTGCGCTGCCCGAAACGCTTGTTTCGATGATAACCACAAGGGGGAGCCGGCTCAACAGCTTCTGCTTTGAGATAGATAAATACTGTACCGACATTCTCTACGGCGCTTCGACCGCAGAGGATTTTTTTGTAGACATCTATACCATAGACAAGCAGGACGATCCGTTTGATGAAGACTGCTGGGTCAAGGCAAATCCTGTTCTTCTGCATCCGGATAACCCGAATATAGAGCTGAATCTTGAGAATTTTCGTCAGGCGGCTCAGACGGCTCGCGATATGGGCGGTTCGGAGCTGTCTGACTTCATGGTGAAGTCGCTGAACGTCTGGTACAGGAACAAGGATAACGAGTTTGTCGACGCTGACAGGTTTATGCTGTGCGGTACGGATAAGAGCTTTGCAGATTACAGGGGCGCAGTTGTAAATATCGGGCTTGACCTGTCAAGCGGCGGAGATCTGACCTCGTGGACAGCGGAAACGGCGCTTGAGGACGGAGCGTTTTTCATCGACGGTCACAGCTATATGCCGCGCGGCCGCTTTGAGGAGCATATAAAGACCGACACGGCGCCCTATGACGTATGGGAGAAAAACGAGCTGATAACCGTCACGGGCGGTAACATGGATTTCAAGAATGACTACGGCTTCATAATCCGTGATCTGAAAGCGTTTGTCGATGCATACGACCTGAAAATAAACTGCATCGGCTATGACCCGCACAACGCTGACGGCATTTTAGGTCTGCTCGAGAGCACCTTCGGAGCGCCGATGATGCCCGTAACTCAGAGCGCCAGGGCACTGAACGATGCGACCTGTGATATACAAAACCTTGTCCGCTCGCAAAAGTATTTCTATAACCGCCGCAACGAGCTGCTGATCTACAGCTTTATGAATGCCGTGACAGTGCAGAACAGCTTTGGCGAGATAAAGATAGACAAGCAGAGAAAAACAGGTCGTATAGACCCTGTAGATGCCGCGATAGACGCTCATTTCATATCGTGCGGCAGGGAGATAAAGCAGGCTGTCGACGTCAACAGGCAGCTCGAGGAGTGGCTTGCAATAATGAACGGCAGCTAAGCAAGATGAGGTGAAGATAATTGGGAATATTCAGAAAAAAGGTAAAGAAAAGCGCGGAGGTACAGGAATGGTCGCAGGCTCAGATACTCGATCTCGGCAAATTCTTAGGGCTTGACCTTTCGCAGTACGATGAGGGCAGGCTGTCGGAGATAACCTACTTTGCCTGCCTTAAAACATTGTCCGAGGCGGTCGCAAAGCTGCCCCTGACGCTGCAGAGAGTGACCGAGAACGGCGGTGTAGAGGATGCGGTGAACAGTCCGTTTTACAATACGGTGCGTATTAGACCAAACCCGTATATGACGCCCTCAAGCTTTTGGGAGGCAATGGAAAACAACCGCAACCACTACGGCAATGCCTACGCAAGAATAATCTACGGCAGCCACAAGGTGGAGCTCTATCCTCTCTCAAGCGCAGGAATGACTGTAAAGATACCGCAGAACAAGCGGCTGTCCGATGCATCGGACATTATTTACGACTATGTCTATCCCGAAACGGGCGAGAATGTCACCTTTGGCTCCGAGGAGATACTGCATTTCAAGACCTCGACCACCTTCGGCGGTATAATAGGCTTATCGGTTCGTGAAAAGCTGAGCATGAGCCTTGACGGCGCAAGGGACAGTCAGGCGGTCCTTAACGAAATGTACAAGAACAACATGACCGGCAAGGCGGTAGTTCAGTATGCGGGCAATCAGGAGATAAACAGCGAGCTGTCACGGCAGTTTGTACAGAATATGAACGACTATGCACAGGGCAAAAAGGGCACGGGTCAATCGTTTATCCCTATACCGTACGGAACAACGGTAACTCCGCTGTCGCTCCGACTTGCGGACGAGCAGTTCCTTGAGCTGAGGAAATACACGGCGCTTCAGATAGCGAGTGCCTTCGGAATAAAGCCGAATCAGCTGAATGATTATGAAAAGGCAAGCTATGCGAACAGTGAAGCGCAGCAGCTTGCCTTTTACGCCGAGACGATGCTGTCCATACTCAAGCAGTATGAGGAGGAGCTGAATTTCAAGCTGCTTACTGCCGAACAGATCGCACAGGGCTATCGCTTCAAATTCAATGTTGCGGCAGTGCTGCGGGGCGACACCAAGGCGCAGGTGGAGAGCCTGTGTCAGGGCATTTCAAGCGGACTTTACACACCGAACGAAGCGAGACGGTGTCTTGACCTGCCCAGTAAGGACGGCGGC
>CACWNZ010000168.1 GCA_902762335.1 uncultured Ruminococcus sp.
CTACTCACGGCGAGGGACAGAAGGCAAAGTCCAAGAAGATACTCAAGGACATGATAAAGAAGCACGGAGCTGACGTCATCGCCATAGGCAACGGAACGGCATCGAGAGAGACGGAGCAGTTCACCGCCGAATGTATCGGCGAGCTTGACGAGAAGGTCTCCTATATGATAGTGAACGAGGCGGGGGCATCGGTGTATTCGGCATCGAAGCTTGCGGCTGCGGAAATGCCCGATCTCGACCTTACGCTGAGGAGCGCCGTATCCATTGCAAGAAGGCTCCAGGATCCGCTTGCGGAGCTTGTAAAGATAGAGCCCAAGGCTATAGGCGTAGGACAGTATCAGCACGATATGCCGCAGAAAAGACTCGGCGAAGCTCTCGACGGCGTAGTGGAGGACTGCGTTAATACCGTAGGCGCAGATCTTAATACGGCTTCACCCGCCCTGCTTTCAAGGGTGGCGGGAATAAGCTCCGCCGTATCGGGCAATATAGTTGCCTACAGGGAGGAACACGGGGCGTTCCGTTCGCGTTCAGAGCTGAAAAAGGTCAATAAGCTCGGACCGAAGGCGTTTGAACAGTGCGCGGGCTTTCTCAGGATACCCGAGAGCGAGGAGCCGCTTGACAATACCGCCGTGCATCCCGAATCCTACGGCGCCGCAAAAAAGCTCCTTAAGCTGTGCGGCTTTATGCCCGCAGACATTAAGCAGGGCGGCTGCGAGGGTCTTAAGGAGAAGGTCGCCGGGATAGGCATCGAAAACGTATCGGAACAGACGGGAGTGGGAGTTCCCACGCTGACCGATATAATCAACGAGCTTACCAAGCCGGGCAGAGATCCCCGTGACGAGCTGCCGCCGCCGCTTCTGAGAACGGACGTTCTCGACATCAAGGACATAAAGGCGGGTATGGAGCTTGTCGGCACGGTGAGGAACGTAATAGACTTCGGCGCGTTCGTCGATATAGGCGTACATCAGGACGGGCTCGTGCATATTTCCGAGATAAGCACGAAAAGGGTAAAGCACCCGCTTGACGTTCTTTCGGTAGGCGATATAGTAAAGGTGCGCGTGCTTTCGGTCGACCCCGTAAAGGGAAGGATATCCCTTACGATGAAGCCGCTTGCTGACGGAGGTACGGCATGAAAAAGTATGATATTGCATTGTTCGATCTTGACGGCACGCTCAGCGAGTCGGGCGAGGGCATACTTTATTGTGTGCGCAGGATATTCGAGGAGACGGGCAGACCGCTCCCCGATGAAAAGACCCTCGGCACGTTCATAGGTCCGCCGATGTACGATAGTCTGAGGCGCTGCGGCTTTTCTCATGAGGACGCCGAGAGCGGCGTGGAGATATACAAAAGGAATTTCCTCGAAACGGGTATCTATAAAAACAGGCTCTACGACGGAATGGAGGATACCCTTGCGCTCCTTAAGAAAAACGGCGTAAGGCTCGGTGTCGCCACAACGAAGTATTATCCCTTTGCAGAACGGATAATAAAAATGCTCGGTGCGGATAAATATTTTGACTTCATAGGCGGAGCTACCGCAGATACCGTAAGGCGCACAAAGGCGAAGGTCATAGATTGGTGCCTTGAAAATATGGGCTGTGAGGACAGAAAAAACGTTGTCATGATAGGTGATACGAAATACGATGCCGAGGGCGCGGCTCTTGCGGGAACGGCGTTTATCGGCTGTCTCTACGGCTACGGCACTAAGGAAGAAATGGAGCTCTATTATAGCAACGCCGTTTTCGCAGCCTCGCCTGCGGAAATAACCGCTCTCGTGCTTGAGGGCGCCTGCCGTGAATAAACCGTTTCTATCAGGGAATACTCTTATCAGCGCCCGCAAGAGGGGCGCGTGAAGGGAGATATTCTCATGGAGAAAATAAACCGAAGTATAGAATGTACCGTTGAGGATTGCAGACATCACTGCAGCACCTGCGGCTACTGCTCGCTCGACAAGATAAGGGTCGGCTCACACATGACGCTTCTTCAGGGCGAGAGAAGCACGGACTGCTGCTCCTTCGATGCAAAATAACAGACACGGAAGAAAATAATAAATAATAAAGAATAATGAAAAAATAATAATATTTATAATGGGCGGTGCATTGCACCGCCCATTATAGTTAGTTGTTGGAGAAAGACGGCTTCATGCCCGCAACAAAGCCGCGCCGCGGGCATGAAGTATGATACGGCAGGAAAGCCGCGCCGCGAACACGGCACCGGCGGCTCGCCAAAGGACAGTTTCCTGACCAGGAGAAAGCTATGCAAGCGCGGCATATCAGGTACTCTATTCAGCAGGCACGCAAAGCCTGATAGAATGAAGAATCGGAAGTTTATAAGAAAACAGCCGGAAAGCGCCCTTTTCAGGGCTCGGCGGCGGAAATAGTACCATGCGCCGCTAAAGCGGCGCGCGTGCCGGATGCCGCGGGCATGAAGTATGATACGGCAGGAAAGCCGCACCGCGAATCGGCACCGGCGGCTCGCCGGCGGCGATTATAGAAAAATCTTGAAGAAAAACGTCGGTCGTGGTAGAATAAGGGTGTAGGTGTCGGAATATGATACTTATAGACGAAACGGGGAGGAAACACTATGAAACTTGAAGAACTGTTATCTGAAGTAAGCTATACCGTTTTAAGCGGAGATACCGATATGGAGATCTCCGACGTGATATATGATTCCCGCAGGGTGTGCAGGGACTGCGTTTTCGTGTGCCTTGCGGGCGCAAGCTTTGACGGACACGACTTCGCTCAGAAGGCGGCGGATGCAGGCGCGGCGGCTGTTGTGGTCGGCAGGGACGTCGCCGTTACGGGCGCCGCCGTTATAAAGGTCGACGATACGAGAAGGGCGCTTGCCTTTATGAGCGCGGTGTATTTCGGAGCTCCCGCAAAGGAGCTTACCACGATAGGCATTACGGGAACAAAGGGCAAGACGACTACCGCCTGCATGATACGCTCTATACTTGAGAGCGCGGGCATGAAAACGGGCGTTATAGGAACTCTTGGGATAATAATAGGCGATAAGCTCATTAAAACAGCCAATACGACCCCCGAGTCCTACGAGATACAAAGGGCGATGCGCCGGATGATAGACGAGGGCTGTAAATGCGTGGTAATGGAGGCTTCGTCTCTCGGACTGAAATGGCACAGGACAGACGGGTTCGTATTTGACTACGGTATATTCACGAACTTCTCTCACGACCATATCGGCGGGGTAGAGCACGCCGATATGGAGGAATATGCGCAGTGCAAGGCTATGCTGTTCAGGCAGTGCAGAACGGGCATTATGAATATCGACGACCCCGCCTGCGGAAAAATGCTTGAGGGCTCCACCTGCCGTGTCGAGACCTTCGGCTTCTCCGAAAAGGCGGAGCTGAGAGCCTCGGACGATGAGCTCGTATCAAAGGCAGGCTATCTCGGCGTGAGATTTAAGGTCAGCGGAAGGCTCGACATGACCGTTAGCGCCGCCGTACCCGGCAAATTCAATGTTTATAACGCCCTTGCGGCTATAGCCGTATGTCTTGATGCAGGCGCGGATAAAAAGGCGATAGAGAAGGGTCTTAACGGCTTTAAGGTAAAGGGCAGGGTAGAGCCTGTCCCGATATCTGCGGATTTCACACTTCTGATAGATTACGCGCACAATGCGCTCAGCATGGAGAATATCCTCTCCACGCTCAGGGAATACAAGCCCGAAAGACTCATCACGCTGTTCGGCGCGGGCGGCAACCGTCCCCGCGACAGGCGCTTTGAAATGGGCGAGATCTCGGGCAGAATGTCCGACCTCTCGGTAATAACCGAGGATAATTCCCGCTTCGAGAACGTAATGGATATAATAGAGGACATCAAGACGGGCATTAACAAAACAGGCGGCAAATTCGTAGTCGTTCCCGACAGGACCGATGCGATACGCTATTGTCTCGAGAACGGCAGAAAGGGCGATATCATCGTTCTTGCAGGCAAGGGACACGAGGATTATCAGGACAAGAACGGAGTAAAGACCCACTATGACGAGCGCGAGGTCATAGCGCAGCTCATTGCAGAGGGCGTTCTTGACAAAAAGGCGTGAGGGGGAGCAAAATGATAAATTATTCGGCAGCACAGATAGCACAGATAACGGGCGGCGTACTGCTGTGCGGTGACGGCAGCGCCATTGCGGATAACGTGCAGTA
>CACWNZ010000169.1 GCA_902762335.1 uncultured Ruminococcus sp.
ATCAGCTTTACAAGGCTCTCAACTGCAGCTTCCTCGTCTGCGCCGTCAGCCATTACCTTAATGGTAGTTCCGCCGACGATACCGAGTGAAAGTACACCGAGAAGGCTCTTTGCATTGACTCTTCTTTCTTCCTTCTCGATCCAGATAGATGACTTGAATTCATTTGCCTTCTGGATGAAGAACGTAGCGGGACGAGCATGAAGACCTACCTGATTCTGTACCATTACTTCCTTTACAAACATCAATATTCCTCCTCAACTAAAGATAAGTTCCCCTTATTTTACCTTCAGAGCCTTCGGAAACGAACTCCTCTTTTGCTCTGGCTTATTTTATATTATAGCATAATCTTAGCAATTATCAACTGTTTTGCAAAACTTTGGATTTATGTACGATTTGAATTATTTATCTAAACCCCGTTTTTGTGCAAATCGACAGATTTGTTAAAAAAATCCTACATTTATAAAATTACTGACAAAAAAAGTATTGTCTCCGATGAATATTCTTGCATGATTTTTGTATATTTTTTCATGGTTTGAGGTGCTGTAAAAATTTCGTTTCTTTCTTGACAAAATTTTTATGTAATATGCACATTAGTTATCGTCATTTGAGCAATAAACTTCGTATATTATATAGAATTTTCAGACAGCCAATAGTCTGTCTGTGGAATAATATATAGAATTATTTTACATTTTCATATAGGATCATCAATTTTTGTTCCGATCAGGAACTATATCACCGTATTATTATTCTATCGTATAACGGTCAGCCTGTCCTGTACCGTATCTCAGCGCCGCTTCTGCAAAAGAAAAAGATCTTTATTTTTTGGCACTTTTGACCAATCGCACATTTGCACTATATGGTCGGTTTTAGTTATATCCTGTCCCTTTTTTGAGCTGTTCCTTCTCCTTGTCGCTGAGCTCCGCCGTATCCAGCATATCCGGACGGAGCCTTGCAGTTTCGGATACAGAGCTTGCCCTTCTCCACTTCTCTATATTGGCATGGTGACCGCTCAGCAGCACCTCAGGCACCGCTATGCCCCTCCATTCGGCAGGCTTTGTATATTGGGGATATTCAAGCAGACCGTTGTAGTGGCTCTCCTCCTCAAAGCATAGATCGTCAGAGAGCACGCCGGGTATCATTCTGCACACGCTGTCCGTCAGAACGAGCGCGGGCAGTTCGCCGCCCGTGAGAACATAATCTCCTATTGATATCTCCTCATCCACGTACATATCGAGCACACGCTGGTCAACGCCCTCGTAATGTCCGCACAGAAGACAGAGATTATCATAGCCCGCAAGCTCGCGCACCTTTTTCTGATCGAGAGTTTTTCCCTTGGGCGAAAGATAGATAAAATGCGGCTTTTTGCCGAGCTGCGCGCAAATATCCTCAAAGCACAGCGCTATAGGCTCCGCCATCATGAGCATTCCCATGCCGCCGCCGTAGGTGCTGTCGTCCACCCTTTTGTGCTTGTCAAAGGCGAAATCCCTGAGCTGGTGGCAGACAATCTCCATTATGCCCTTTTTTCTTGCCCTGCCTATGACGCTCTCATTCAGCACGGTGTCGCACATCTCGGGAAACAGAGTGATAATGTCAATCCTCATCGTCAAATATCCCCTTGATAGGTCTGATTTTTATTACCCCGCCGTCAATATCCTTTTCGATAACAACGTCCGGAATGACGGGAACGAGATAGTCCCTGCCGTCTCTGCTGACCTGATAGACATCGTTTGCGCCTGTTTTGAGAACGTCCGTGACTGTGCCGTATACGGTGCCACTGTCGGCGTCCTCTACGTTCAGTCCGATGAGATCCTGTATAAAATTCACTCCCTCGGGGAGCCTTGCATCGTCACGGTCGATATATACTGTTTTTCCTCTTAGGGCGTCAGCCTTTTCTACGGTGTCGATACCGTCAAACAGCACTACGGCGACGTTCTTATGTACCCGTGAGCGCTTCACCTTCATAAGGCTTCCCTGCGAGTCATAGAGCCTTCTGAAGCCGCAGAGGAACTCCGCGCTGTCGCACCAGGGGTCTATCCTCACCTCTCCTCTGAGAGCGTGGGTACCGACTATCTTTCCTGCTTCAATATACTTCTTTTTCATAATTCACCTCAGCTTGTATATCCCCACAACGTTTTCCTTTCTGATATACGGCAGATGCACCTGTATAACGCCGCTCGGAAAAACAGAAGGCTCGAATTTGCCGTTCTGAAGATTATCCAATATCCTTTCAAACGTCTCTTCAGTATACGGCGGCACCATAGTGACCGGGGGCATAAGGAACTGAAAATCGTTTATATCTATCAGAAGCGGATTGAAGTTCATAGCAAAGTCGAGCTCCAGCGCAAAGGAGTTGTCGTTTATCAGTCTTTTTGTCATAGAGCCTATCGCGGGACTGCGTAGGTGAAGAAAATCGAGAAAGGCGTTCCCGTCGGGAATCTCTCCGTCAGCATCAGTCATTGCAAAAACAAGTCCCGGCAGATCGCAGTCATTGATTCTGTTGAAGCTTGAGAGCACCAGCCTGTACAGAGACTCAAGCGGTGGGATCGCCGCAAGATAGCTGCTCTTTGAAAAATCCGGCTGATAGAAGCCGTCTCTGAGCAGAGTTTCAACCACAGCGCCGTTCTGTATCGTCCAAATTTTCATATCCTTATACCATTACCCTTTCTGCATACGGATATACAAAAAGGAGAAATCCAATTTCTCAGACCTCTCCTTTGCTCCGTTATGTTTATTCGATGAACACGATCAGTCTATCTCGACCTGTATCTTCTCATCGCTTCTTGCTGCAGCGGCTCTCATGACCGTGCGTATAGCCTTGGCTATCCTGCCCTGTCTGCCGATGACCCTGCCCATATCGTTCTCGTCAACGTGAAGGTGATATACAGTGATACCCTCTTCGTTTTTCTCATCGACCGTAACGTTTACGGCCTCGGGCTTTTCTACAAGTCCCTTTACGATAGAAACAAGTAATTCTTCCATTTTTTCCTCCGACAATATCATCAGATGATATTGTTCTTCTTGAGAAGTGCCTTGACTGTATCTGTGGGCTGTGCGCCGTCAGCTATCCACTTCTTTGTCTTTTCAACGTCTACCTTGAACTCCTCTTCTGCATTGAGGGGGTGATAGGTACCGATCTCCTCGATGAATCTGCCGTCGCGGGGATATCTTGAATCCGCTACGACTACACGATAGAAGGGTGCCTTCTTTGCGCCTACACGGCGAAGTCTGATCTTTACTGCCATTTTTGATTACCTCCGTAAATTCTGACCTTGTGCTTTCGCACAGTCGTTTGTTTTATATATTTTCACCAATAAGATTATTGGGTGAAAGCCTTGTGTTCTGCTCAGGACTTCTTCTTTCTCTTGCCGTCGCCCTGACCGTGGAGCATACTCGGATTCATCGGCATTCCGCCAAGACCCGGCAGGCGTTTTCTTCTGCCGTGCTTGTCCCTTGCGTTCATGCCCTTCATGAACTTCTGCATCTCCTCAAACTGCTTCATAAGGCGGTTTACGTCCTCCACCTTCATACCGCTGCCCGCCGCTATCCTCTTTTTGCGCGAGGGATTTATTATGGCGGGATCCTCACGCTCCTTCTTAGTCATAGACTGGATAATAGCGGCTATCCTGTCCATCTGTCTGTCGTCAAAATCCATTTCCCTCACCTGCTTGCCTATGCCCGGCACCTTGGAGAGAATGTTCTTGATCGAGCCCATTTTCTTTATCTGCTGCATCTGCTCAAACAGATCGTTCATGTCAAACTTGTTCTGCTGGAACTTTCTTGCCATTTCCTCGGCCTTTTTCTGGTCGAGACGGTTTTCGGCGTCCTCTATGAGCGTAAGCACGTCGCCCATGCCAAGTATTCTTGACGCCATTCTGTCGGGATGGAATACCTCAAGGTCGTCCAGCTTTTCGCCTATGCCCGCAAATTTTATCGGCTTGCCCGTTACCGCCTTTACCGAAAGCGCCGCGCCGCCCCGGGTGTCGCCGTCGAGCTTTGTAAGGATAACGCCGCTTATATCGAGAAGCTCGTCGAAGGACTTTGCCACGTTTACGGCGTCCTGACCGGTCATGGAGTCTACTACAAGGAGTATCTCATGGGGAGGGACCTCCGCCTTTATCTCCTTTAGCTCGTTCATGAGCTTTTCGTCTATATGC
>CACWNZ010000170.1 GCA_902762335.1 uncultured Ruminococcus sp.
AGACCGAGGAAGAAGCTCCCGCTGACGAGGCGACCGCAGCGGAAGAATAATATCACACGGGGTCCGTAAGGCGGGCTCCGTGTTTTTTTGCCTTATGCGGGCGATATTGAGGAAGATTAGGTGAATTTGCATAAATAAGTTGATATTACACAAAATAAGCATTGTAGTTTCATGTATTTTACCAATGGGTTTTTGTGTTTTGAACAAAGAACAAGGGGATTATTCTTGCAGTATTCCTATTGTTATTTTTTAGATAATAATTTATAATTTTAACAAAGTATAATATTTCTCAAAAAATATGCAAGTGAGGTGCATTGGATTGAGGTTACGCAAGCAGGCTCTCGGCACGAGAAACCTTATCGGGACGAGAGTTGAGGAAGCGCGAAAAAAGAAGGGAATGAAGCAGAAGGAGCTTCTTGCTCAGCTTCAGGTAAACGGCGTAGACATGAACGCATCGGGTCTTTCAAAGCTTGAGGGTCAGATAAGATATGTTACCGACGTCGAGCTTGTTGCATTAGCGGATATTCTTGAAGTATCCGTCGACTATCTTCTCGGAAGGGACAGCAAAAAATAAGACCGCACGGATACTTTTGGCACTGTGCGGTCATATTTTTGTACTTTTCGTGGCGCAGCGGATAGATCATAAACTGCCGCAGCACGGTGATCGTGCGGGCGGCAGTTTTTGTTATAATTTGCTTTACTTTATCGAAAAAGTGTGCTATAGTTATATCTGATAATTATTGATCGGAGGGAAAATTATGGAAACCTATAAAAAGGAATTCATAGAATTCATGGTAGACTGTCAGGTGCTTAAATTCGGAGACTTCGTTACAAAGAGCGGCAGAAAGACTCCGTTTTTTGTAAACACGGGCTTTTACAGAACGGGCGCGCAGCTCAGAAGGCTGGGTCAGTATTATGCCGAGGCAATAAACGGCAGCTTCGGGCTCGATTTCGACGTGCTGTTCGGTCCGGCGTACAAGGGAATACCCCTTTCCGTTGCGGCGACCATAGCTATCAGCGAGAAATACGGCAGGGATATTCGCTACTGCTCCAACCGCAAGGAGATAAAGGACCACGGCGATAAGGGAATTCTTCTCGGCAGCCCCATAAACGACGGCGACAGAGTAGTTATAATCGAGGACGTTACCACCGCAGGCACGTCTATAGAGGAAACTCTGCCCATAATCAAGGCTCAGGGTAACGTTACACCCGTAGGTCTTGTAGTTTCCGTCGACAGAATGGAGAGGGGACAGACCGAAAAGAGCGCTCTGTGCGAGATCTCGGAAAAATACGGTCTTAAGACAACGGCTATAGTAACTATGGCGGAGGTCATCGAGCATCTTTACAATAAGGAGTACAAGGGCAGAGTCATTATAGACGATAAGCTCAAGGAGGCTATCGATGCCTACTACGAGCAGTACGGCGCTAAGGCATGACATCAGACGGAGCACGGTTTTGTGCTCCTTTTTTGCGGCAGGAGAATAATATGAAGATCAGACACATCTTATCCGTTATACTTATTATCTCAATAATTATCTGCGGCGAAGCGGCAGCGGCTTTCGCAGTCGGCAGCGATGAGGGCGCCGACTGCAGCAGGGCGACCCTTATCGTCACCCTCGACAGTCCCTGCCTGCTCGATATAGTAAACGACAGCAAGGGCAGATATAAAAATGTCCGCGAGCTTATAACCTCCGAAAAGGGCAGGTCCTTTACAGATGATATTCTCGCCCTTCAGGACGGCGTTATCTCCCGGATAAGCAGCCGCCTGCCCGATGCCGTATTTTCGGAGAGCAGAAGGTACACGGCGGTGACGAACGCCTTTACCGTGAACGCGGCTGTCTCGGATATTCCCGTGATAAAGTCGCTCGGGGGAGTAAGGAGCGTTTCGGTATCGCAGAACAGGCGCGACGCGTCAGCTGTTGACGACACTGACAGCGCCGTTCAGACCAAGCGCAGCGAATACGACACCATAGGACTCAACTACAAAAACGATGCAAACGTCGCCCCCGCATACGACGAGGGCTATACGGGCAAGGGTATGCTCATAGCCGTTATCGATAACGAGTTCGACGTTTATCACGATGCCTTTTCGGGCGCACCAAAGGATATTAAATACGACAAGGAATACGTAAAACAGACCGCAGCATCAAGTATGCTCGGGATCTCGGCAAAATACAGCATAAACGATATTTTCTACAACGGCAAGATAATATACGCCTACGACTATGCCGAAAACGACAACAAGTGCTATTCGGGCAAGTCTATCTGCCACGGCACCCACGTTGCGGGCATTGCGGCGGGCAATAACAAAAACAGGGGTATACTCGACTTCAAGGGCATGGCTTATGACGCTCAGCTTGCGCTCTTCAAGATAGGCAAAAGCGACAACACCCTGCCCGATGAGGCGATAGTAGCCGCCCTTGACGATGCCGTAAAGCTTGCCCCGGACGTAATAAACTGCAGCTTCGGCGCTACGGAATATCTTATACAGGAGCGTGAAGGAAAACAGCTTTACAATAAGCTCATGGAGTCAGGCACGGCGATAATAGCCGCGGCGGGCAACGATGCCTATAACGGCTACGCCCTCGGTCTCAGTGAGATACCCGCCTCCTACGTTACCTACGGAACGATCTGCAATCCCTCGGCAATGAGCGGCTCTCTTTCGGTAGCCTCGTCCGTGCCGGCGCGTAACTACGGCACAAAGATGTTCTTTCTGTTCAACGGCAGCAAAAAGCCCGTTGACGTGAACACCGTTTATTCCGACCTCACCTTTGACGAGGTATACCCCGAGCTCAAGTCCTTCACCATAGACGAGCTGCCCGACAGCACCGAGATAGACCGCGCAGACTATATCTATCTCAACTGCAGCGGAACAAAGACTGAGCTTGCAAAATACGATCTTACCGACAAGATAATCATACTTAACGAGAGCGAGCTTACTCTTGACGAGCTTATAAAGAATTCGGCGGATAAGCAGTGCTACGCTATCGTCGTGATCCGCAAAAAGAAGGATTCAAAATTCGCGGGCATGACCCCCGAGCAGGATTTCTTCGTATACAGCATAGACAGCTCAAATACGGAGTACCTTAAAAAGCACCCCGAGGGAAGAGTGTCTATCATGAGCTACTCGGGCTACGTCACCACCGATTCCGAGGATCCTCTTACCGTGTCGGAGTTCTCGTCTATGGGTACGCTTGCCGACCTCACGCTCAAGCCCGATATAACCACACCGGGCAGCGACATCATCTCGTCCGTAAGGGACAGGGGCTACGAAAAGATGTCAGGCACCTCAATGGCTACCCCCATGATGACCGGAGCCTACGCTATCATAAAGCAGTACGTCCGTGAGACGGGGGAGACTGAGCTTCTCTCTCCGCAGCTTGAACAGGAGCATATCTACAGCCTGCTCATGAGCACGGCAAAGCCCCTTACCTGTAAGACCAAGACCTCTCAGACCCCGTACAGCCCACGCGCGCAGGGCGCGGGACTTCTTGATGTTTATTCGGCAATAAGCACGGGCGCTTATCTTTCCTGCAATGATAAAAGACCGTCGGTTTCTCTCAGGGAGATAGAAAACGGCAGCTTCAGCTTTGAGTTCACACTGACGAACAGATCCGACAAGGCGCTTGGCTTCACGCCCTCTGCCGTTATCACTACGGACGGTTACCGCAAAAAGACCAACAAAAAGACGGGCAGCTTCAGGTATCTCAACACGCTCCGCCCCGAGGATATTACCGATAAGGCGACGATAGCCTATACTGCGGACGGCAAGCCCTGCGAGACCATAGAGGTACAGCCGGGCAGCAGTGTCGTTATAGGCGTGACCGCAGAGCTTGACCCCAAATTCGTATCCGACCGCAGCATAATTTTTTCCAACGGCTTTTTCGCGGACGGCTATATCATGCTTGAAAGCGAAGAAAACCCGACCCTTAGCCTGCCGTTTTCGGGCTTCTGCGGCGATTGGTCAAAGGGGCGCATTTTCCCGTCCAATATGTATTTCGACGAGAGCAGCAAGAACGTGGGCTTTCCCACTGCAAGAAGCACTCTGACTATTGCCTCTACGTTCAACTACAGCTCATATTTCACCGAGACGGCAGGAAAAAATATATTCGGAACAGGTAAAGTTATCCGTTCTCTGTTCTTCTCCCGTCGGTCTACGTTATGCGCGACGCCTTCGATTTCACGGTAAGCATATATAATACGGAAAGCGACCTTCTTTACTGCGAGAACTTCGGAGAGGTCTCCTCGTATTTCGGCTTTGCCGACGGACCCTACGAGCAGTTCACCACAGATGAGAACCGCGAAAAGATAGAACGCTACAGCGAATTCGTATCCACTCTGCCCGAGGGCAACTACAGATATATGCTGACCGCCACAACGGTAGGCGCCGACGGCAACCCCGAC
>CACWNZ010000171.1:0-1881 GCA_902762335.1 uncultured Ruminococcus sp.
GGGAGAGATAGCTTCCTTTGTCATGTTCATTACCCCGCCCATGGCGCCGAGAGTAACGCCAAGACCCGCTATATCTCCAAGACTGCCCGAACCTGAGCCGCCGTTGCCCGTAATGCCGTTCTTCATGGCCTGCATACCGACCTGACGGGCGGTCTCCTGCTGATAGGTATAGCCCTTCATCTTCATTTCAAGAGCCTCAGCCTCCGCCTGCATCCTGTATGCCTCGGCATCTGCCTGCGCCTTGATCTTTACGCTCTCGGCATCGCCCTGCGCGCCTATCATCTTGAGCCTTGCCTCCGTCTGCGCCTCTACGAACTTGCGCTCTGCGGCGGCTTCGGCTTCCTTGCGCCTTATCTCCTCCTCGCGCACTCTGAGGTACTGATCGGCGTACTGCTGCTTCATGCGCTTGAAGTTCGGGTCGTCGTCGGGTGTGAGAACGCTCGTTACGTAGAAGGCGGGCATCTCAAGTCCGTACTCCTCGAAGTCCTTGTTTATGCGGTCCTTGAGAGCCGCGGAAAGCTCGTCAAGACGGTAGTCTATCTCAAGTATATTATAGCCGTTGTCCTTTATGGTCTGCACGAGGAAGGATTTTACCCTCATCATGACCGCCGAACGGAAAAAGCCCTTTCCGCCGTTTTTGCCTAAAAGATCGTCCTTGTTCATTCCTCCGCTCGTGCCTACAAGCTTGAGAAGGAGCTTTCTCGAATTTGTCACGCGGATATTGAACTCGCCGCAGGCGCCTATCTCAATATGCATTCCCGAGGCGGGGTCGAACATTCTTACCCTGCTGTCAGTGCCCCATTTTACGCCCATGAGGGTAGAGCGGTTTATATAATAGACCTCCGAATGGAAGGTGGCATCGGGCTCGGTGGGCAACTTGAAGGCGCTGCCGATAAGGGGCAGGCGCTGTGTCTCAAGCGTATATCTGCCCGGTCCGAACAGGTCAAGAGCCTGACCGTCACGGAAGAATATTGCCTCCTGGCTCTCGTGTACTATGAGCTGTGAGCCGAGATTGAAATCCTCTATCGGGTGCTTCCAGATAAACGTATCCGTGTCGCCCTCATATTTGATGACGCTTGCCTTGCCGCTTTTCTTTATTTTTTCCTGCGCTATGCGCTTCTGTACCTCGTTTACGCAGCCGCATACGGGACAGGTGCATTCCGTGGCGCTTTTTGATGCTACAAGACCAATGCCGCACTGCTCGCAGGAGAACTCCTCTACCTTGCTCATGTCGGCAAGCTCGTTTACGGGCTTGTGGCACACGGGACACATAGCCTTTTCTGCCTTGGATTGGTCAAATACCACCTGATTGCCGCAGTGGGCGCAGGTGCGTGTCGCTAACTTTTCAGCCTTTACGTCTATCGTCCTTCCGCAGGAGCACTGTATAGTCTTTTTGGCAAATAACCCCGTGCCGAACAGTCCGGAGTCGGCCTGAACAAAGTTTCCGCAGGACGGACATTCCATTACGAATTTTCCCATTATCGTTTCCTCCCTGTAATTTACAAATATGAGAATCATGCCTCTTTAATGATCGAAAAACGAGAATACAATACTCATTATACTGCTACAATTATAACATATTTTCGACCTTTTTTCAATATCTTTTGTACCGTTTTGCAAGTGCGCGGACGAGGACTGTGTCGTAAGAGAGATGCTTGCCCGTTTTGGATATATTGTTTCAGAAAATAAATAAATATCATAAAAAACGGACTGCCGTACCCGTTTGTCGGGCGCGGCAGTCCGTTTGTCCGTTTTTGAAGGCACGTATCAGTAATAGACGTAATCATGAAGAATTATCTCCGATACGGTCGCCTTAATGGTGTTCATTCTTACTCTGTAGTCATCGGGATCGTTTATTCTGAGCTGCTCGTTTGTACCCTC
>CACWNZ010000171.1:1899-7115 GCA_902762335.1 uncultured Ruminococcus sp.
TGCTCGTTTGTACCCTCGCTCTCGGCGTACTGCTTTACCATAGTGTCAAACGCTTCGCACGCGGACCTGTTGATCCTGATGAGATACTCCTCGATAGTACCGTCGCGGCGCAGTTCGCGGTAGAGCTTAGGCTTGTACTCCCTTATGTACCTGAGTCTGAGCGCTCCGTAATGGCCGATGGCTTTCTCGTCGATGACGAGCCTTTTTCTCTTGGGCTGTGTGTTGTTCATGTTCATATCTCCTTTGTAATTTAGTGTGATACCATGATAACACTGTAAATCGCAGAAGTCAATATTTTACGGGTAATTTTTCATTTTGCGAAGGGTAAAAAAGGGGACAGAAGAAACGAATAGAGAATAACGAATAATGAATAGTGAATAATTGCGGTCGCCCTGCGGGCGGCAAGCTGCCGCTTCCAAGTTCGCGTTCCGCTTCGACGATAACCCATACTTCATCGCCGCGAATACGACAATTCAGCATGGGCGCGGGCATGAAGTATGATACGGCGAAGAAGTAAGCGCGCGGAACGCGAATCGGCTCCGGCGGGCGGCAAGCTTCCGCTTCCAAGTTCGCGTTCCGCTTCGACGATAACCCATACTTCATCGCCGCGAATACGACAATTCAGCATGGGCGCGGGCATGAAGTATGATACCACAAGAAAGCCGCGCCGCGAATCGGCACCGGCGGCTCGCCGGCGCGAACATGGCACCGGCAGCTCGCCGGACGGGGTTGACTAATTTGAGGAAGTGGATTATAATTTATAGTGGAAGAACAGCGTAAAGCTGAAAAATGATTAATCCGGGAGGAAAGAAGTATGAAAAACTATAAGATCACACTGCTCAGGGGAGACGGTATCGGTCCCGAGATCGTCGGAGAGGCGGTAAAGGTGCTGGATAAGACAGCGGAGAAATTCGGGTTTACGGTGACCTATACCGATGCGCTGCTGGGCGGCTGCGCTATAGACGCAACGGGAGTTCCGCTGCCGCAGGAGACGATAGATAAGTGCCTTGCGTCGGATTCCGTGCTGCTTGGCGCGGTGGGCGGTCCCAAGTGGGACACACAGCCCGGCAATAACAGACCCGAGGCGGGACTGCTCGGCATAAGAGGCGCGCTCGGTCTGTTTGCAAACCTCAGACCCGCAGTTATCTTTGAGCCGCTGAGGGACGCGTCTCCGCTGAGAAGCGATATTATAGGCGATGCTATGGATATCATGATAGTAAGAGAGCTTACGGGCGGTATCTACTTCGGCAAGAGGGGGACACTTGAAGAGGACGGCGTTAAGGCGGCGTACGATACCGAGAAATATAACGTAAACGAGATAGAAAGAATAGGCAGGGTCGCCTTTGATATGGCTATGAAGCGCAATAAGAGGCTTACAAGCGTGGATAAGGCAAACGTCCTCGATTCCTCAAGACTGTGGAGAGAGACGATGATACGCCTTTCAAAGGAATATCCCGAGGTCGAGCTCAATCATCTTTACGTTGATAACTGCGCTATGCAGCTCGTAAGAAATCCCAAGCAGTTCGATGTTATAGTCACGTCAAATATCTTCGGAGACATTCTCTCCGATGAGGCTTCTATGATAAGCGGCTCTATCGGAATGCTCGCGTCGGCAAGCCTCAACAGCACCAAGCTCGGAATGTACGAGCCTATTCACGGCTCTGCGCCCGATATTGCGGGCAAGGGCATAGCAAACCCGCTGGCAACTATCCTGTCGGTGGCTATGATGCTTCGCTATTCGCTTGACGAGCCTGCCGCTGCCGATGCTATCGAAAAGGCTGTCGCAGAGGTGCTCAAGACTACAAGAACGCCCGATATCTATACCGAGGGCACGAACAAGGTAACTACGACGGAAATGGGCGATGCGGTCTGCGCATTGCTCTGATAACGGCAAAAGGCTGTATTGAGGTGAAAAGTAATGGAAAATATGATGCTTGCACTGTCGCTGCTGCTTGCAGGTTTTATAATCGTATTCGTCGTGCTGATACTGCTGATAATCATCATAACCGTGTACGGCAAGATCATTCAGGCGGCGCAGAGATCCTCAAAAACCCGTAAAGAGAAGAAGAAAACGGCAGATCCCGTACAGAGCGCGGCTGCCGCTCAGCACGGCTCCATCGGCGCAGATGTAAAGGCTGCCGCATCGTCTGAGGGAACGGACGAGATACCCGGCGAGATAATAGCCGTAATAGCGGCGGCGGTAGATGCCGTATACGGCAGCAAGCCGCACAGGGTGAGATCCGTAAAACGCTCGGGTACGGTGCGCTCCGCATGGGGAAATGCCGGAGTCATCGGCAATACGAGACCCTTCTGACCTATTACGAAAAAAGAAAGGAAGACAAACTATGGAGATCTTCTCTCAGCTCGGCAGCGTTATTGTCGGACTGTATAATTCATCGGGTCTTTGTCATCTCGGGTGGCAGAACTACGTTATGATAGCTATATCCTTCGTGCTGATGTTCCTTGCGATAAAAAAGCAGTATGAGCCCCTGCTCCTGCTGCCTATAGCCTTCGGCATGATGATAGTAAACATATTCCCCGATATAATGGCAAACCCCGTGACACAGCTGCTCACAGAGGGTCAGGTAAAGTCAATGGGACTTGACCCCGCATCTTATCCCACTACCTCGGAGCTGCTCACAAAGGCGCAGGCTATAACGGCAGGCTTCGAGCCGTCAACGCTCGCCCACGTTAATATAGGCGGGTCGGAATTTTACAGGGTAGTATATTATTCCGTCACGGAAAACGGCGGACTGTTCTACTATCTCTATCAGGGCGTACACCTTGGTATATTCCCGCCGCTCATTTTCCTCGGAATCGGCGCTATGACAGATTTCGGTCCCCTTATAGCCAACCCCAAGAGCTTTATTCTCGGCGCTGCGGCTCAGATAGGTATCTTTATTACATTTATAGGCGCTATTATACTCGGCTTCAAGACCAACGAGGCGGGCTCTATAGCGATAATCGGCGGCGCGGACGGTCCTACGGCAATATTCGTTACTTCAAAGCTCTCGCCCGAGCTGCTCGGACCTATAGCCGTTGCGGCATATTCGTACATGGCTCTCGTGCCTATAATACAGCCGCCTATCATGAAGCTTCTCACAACAAAGAAGGAGCGCTCTATCGTAATGGGTCAGCTCCGTCCCGTATCCAAGCTTGAGAAGATAATCTTCCCGATAGTAGTTGTAGTTCTCGTTGCCATACTCCTGCCCGATGCGGCGCCCCTTGTCGGTATGCTCATGCTCGGAAATCTCTTCAAGGAGAGCGGAGTAGTTGACAGGATAGCAAAAACAGCTCAGAATGAGCTTATGAACATCGTAACCATTTTCCTCGGCGTTACGGTAGGCGCTACCGCAAGCGGAACGCTCTTCCTTACGCCCAAGACCCTCGGCATTATCGCTCTCGGTCTTATAGCCTTCTGCCTCGGCACTGCCTGCGGCGTTCTTTTCGGCAAGATAATGTGCTGGGCTACAAAGGGCAAGATCAATCCTCTCATCGGCTCTGCGGGCGTATCGGCAGTTCCTATGGCAGCGCGTATCTCACAGAAGGTCGGTCAGGAGGAGAATCCCGCGAACTTCCTTCTCATGCACGCAATGGGTCCCAACGTAGCGGGCGTTATCGGCTCGGCAGTTGCGGCCGGTGTGCTTATCAGCGTTCTTAAGTAACGGCGGGAAAAGCCTATGCTGCACGAAAAATTCAATCTTAAGCCGACCTTCCACCCGGGGGTAAGGGCTGTCAGGTTCTTCAGCGAGGTATCTCCTTTTCCCGGCTTTCACTACTCGGACGCAATGCTGACGGCGCACGGCGTGACGGGCGAAGCCGCGTATGACAGGATAGATGACGAGATGAACAGGAGATATATTTCAGAGCTTGAGGAAAAGCTTGAATATATCCACGCCGTCGTTATCAGCCGCGATCTGTATCAGTTCGACAGGAGAACTGTGATATACAGGGTGGTGTACGCGATAAAGCCGCGTGTTTCAAAATTTTAAGTCTGATGCCGGCGGGAGGTACGGTAATGACAAAGAGACGGTTTACAGTAATAAGAATATCCGTTGCCGTGCTGACCGCTGCGGTATACTCTGCCGTTTTGTTCATGCCGTTCCTGTCGTTTGCGATAGCACACTTCTCGCTGAGAACGAAGTATTACTCATGGCTTGAAGAGGAAAATCAGAAGAGAAGATTTGAAACGATAGATGCCATAAGTGCTGCCCGCGAGGATTATTGGGGCGGACAAAAAGGCTATGATGAAGACCTTACGGCTGATCCGTATGCCGACGACCTCATGACCCGTGAGCAGGCCCGTGAGCTCGGGCTTGAGGAACTATATCTTCAGCATCTCAGACCACGAAAGGCTGACGACAGCTCAGGCGCTATGATAATACAGGGAGTATCCTCGGAATAATTGAATATCACACGATCGCCGACACAAGCCTGTCGGCGGTCTTTTTTGCGCAAAACCGCTTTATTTCTAATAACGGCTATTGAAAAATATGTATGTATTATATATACTTGAATCAGGGACGGCTCCGGCTGTGAAATATAATGTCTGCGTGATAGTAAAGGACAGCAAGGGCAACGCAGAGAGAAAATACTATAATATTTCTGTCAGGGCATAGATCGGATCACCGCACGGGATACTCGTGCGGTGATTTTTTTATCTATAATGTATAATTTCGGAGAACGTAATTTTTCATGGTATAATCTGCTAAAAATCTCAAAACTATTGACAGTTTTTTATATATGATTTACAATTAAATAAATAATAATACACAAGAAAGAGGAGGCTTATCCAATGAAAACGAAGATCTTTAAACGGTTGATTTCCGCAGCGCTGTCTGTATTGCTGATAACGGGCGCAGCGGTGGGACTCGGCTCTGTTCCCGTAAGCGCGGCAGGCTCCGTGAACGCCGCTGCCGTAGAGCAGCTTGAAAACACGTCCGTGGCATCGTCGGACGCGATCACGCTGGGTCAGTACGTTTCGGTAAAAATGTCTGCAACGGGCGGCACGGGCGGCTATACCTATTCAGTGAGCTATATCAACAAATCCAAGGATACCGAGTGGAAGGTGCTCAGAAATTACAGCTCCTATGCGGCGGTAAATTACAAGCCTACAGAAGCGGGAACACATTATCTCTACGTCAGGGCAAAGGACAGCAGCGGCAAGATCGTCGGCAAGAGATTCATGATAAAGGTCTCGCCTGATATAGTGAACA
>CACWNZ010000172.1 GCA_902762335.1 uncultured Ruminococcus sp.
CCACGGCGACGGGTGCGGCGGCGGAGGGGCAGAGAGAGAAACAGAAGCCCTTCAGGATAAACGGCGGCGTAGCAAGAATGGATCCCGATTCGGAGGAGATGAGGTCGTCGCTGAGATACTTTACCGTCGTTCTTTACGATAAGGAGCACGAAAGCTCCGAGCTTGTGGAGTACAAGATCTCGGCGGTAAGCGAGGACGAGGCGATAACCTGGGCTGAGAGCCTTAAGGGCGGCAGCGAAACGGGCTGGACTAATCTGAACTACCGCTACAGGATATACAAGGACAACGGCAGGACCCTCGTTACGGTAATAGACCAGAGCCGCGAGCTTATCCCGTCCTACAGGATACTGATGATCTCGGTATCCGGCGGGGTCGTGCTGATACATCTGAGCATACCGATACTTATACTCATCGGCAAAAGGCTGTTCAGACCTCTTGAGGAGGCGGACAGAAAGCAAAAGCAGTTTATAGCAAGGCTCGAAAACGAGTTCAGAATGCCGCTTACAATAATAAACGCCGATACCGAGACTCTTGAGCGAAGCGCAGGCAAAAACGAACAGACAAGTTCGATAGACAAGCAGGTGCGCAGAATGACGGGGCTCGTAAAGGAGCTCGGCACGCTTACGGTGTTTGAGGAGCCGCCCGTTAAAACGAGAACGGAGCTTTCACAGCTGATGACGGCAATGCTCGAAAACAGCAGAAGGAGCTTTGAGGAAAAGGGACTTGAGCTGAGCTTTGATATAGAGCCGGATATATCGGTAATGATAAACGACGACTCCATGCACAGGGTGATAAGCGAGCTCACAGCCAACGCTCTCAGCTTTGCGGAGTCAAAGGCGGGCTTTACGCTCAGGCGGCATAAGGACAGGATCAAGCTTACGGCATATAACGATACCAAGCTTCCCGACGGCGGCTGCGACGAGATATTCGACCGCTTTACCACGCTTGAAAACGCCAAGGAAACGGGCGGCGCAGGTCTTGGACTTGCATACGTCAAGGACGTTGTCCGCTCCGCGGACGGCAGAGTATCGGCTGAGGTAAAGAACGGCACTATAACGATAGTATGCGATCTGTAAAATAAAGGAGGTGAGCGCATGGCAGCAGCAAGCGGACCCATAGTTGTAATGAAACGCTACGAAATGAAATATATCATGACCGAGGAGCAGACGGAGTATTTCAAAAGGAGCATAGAGGGCTATATGAAGGAGGACAAATACGGACTTTGCTCGATAGCCTCGCTGTACTACGATACGCCTAACTACCGACTGATAAGAACGTCGATAGAGAAGCCCCCCTTCAAGGAGAAGATAAGGCTCCGATCCTACGGCATAGCGACAGACAGCTCTCCGGTATTCTTAGAGCTCAAGCGCAAGGCTTACGGCATAGTCTACAAGAGAAGGGTGCAGTCCACCATACCCCTCGTAAACAAATTCTTCTACGGCGAAGGCGATATATGCGCGGGCGGACAGATAAACCGCGAGATAACCACCTTCCGCGACTACTACAAGACCCTCGTACCCGCCTGTCTGATAATCTACGACAGGATAGCCTACTTTCAGCCCGACGGCGACCTGAGACTGACTATCGACCACGACCCGCGCTACCGCTTCGAGCAGCTTGATCTCACCACCTCTATGAAGGGCAATTCGCTGCTCAAAAAGGGACATACGATACTTGAGGTAAAGGTACAGCAGGCAGTTCCGCTGTGGCTGTCGGCAATACTCACCAAGGGGAAAATATACAAGGGCAGCTTCTCAAAATACGGAGAGGCATACAAGCACCAGCTGATAGAAGCTCAGAAAGAAAGGAAGTAATGATCTATGTTTGATACTATATATAATACCGCCACGGTCTCGGCGTCACAGTTCTTTATAATGGCAGCCGCTTCTCTTATAGCAGGCTTCGTGTATGCCTTTATTATCTCGTTCAGGATAAGAGCAAAAAAGCGCTTCTTCATAGTCACGGCAGTAGTACCCTTCGTTGTCGCAGCGGTAATAACCTTCGTCAGCGGAAATATCGGCGCAGGTGTCGCTGTGGGCGGCGCGTTCAGTCTGATACGCTTCAGAAGCGCCCCCGGCAGCGCAGACGAGATCACCTCGCTGCTCATAGCAATGGGCTCGGGCATAGCCTTCGGAATGGGCTACGTAGCCTACGGCGTGATAATCCTCATCGGCATGGCGGTCATCTTCCTCGTTCTTTCACTGCTTCCCGTATTCGAGCACAAGAGTATGTCGGAGGAGAAGCTGCTTAGGATAACCATTCCCGAGTCGCTTGAATATTCGGGCGCCTTTGACGATACCTTCAGACACTATCTCAGGAGCTTCGAGAACGCAGGCGTCAAGACAACGGGCATGGGCTCGATGTTCCGCCTGTCCTTCAGGATAGTAATGAAGGACCCCGCCGAGGAAAAGGAGTTCATAGACGAGCTGAGAACGAAGAACGGCAACCTCGAGATAGCCGTGCTGCCCTATACCGAGCCGTCAAATCAGCTCTGATTCCCCGCAGCAAAAAAGCTTTACATCTCAATACCCGATATACTTCCTTCGACCTGCCCCTCGTAAGGCAAAAGGGACTATAAAGTCCTGAAGCTTTACGAGGGGCAGGCTTTGTTTTCAAGGGTCTTGCGGCAGACGGGTAAAGACCTCATGACAGGGAAGAGAGCGCCGCCTGAACGAGGTATAAAGCGCCGCGGCTTGAGAGTGCATTATTTGGTACTGACGCTGTGTTATAATTATATATGATAGTTCTTTGTCAGAATGCATGAATTACAGCATAAAAATTTTACTTGCACAAATATATCTTGTAGCAGGAAACTATTGACAACGCTATATATAGTGTTATAATAGGTCTTAGCCCTCTGATATAAGCCCGCTGTTAAGAATATAGCGGTCGGGCGCGGGAGAGGAAATGAGGTTCTCACGCTTCATTTTAGCAAGTTCCCTCATCATGGCGCTTCTGTCAACGCAGATATATTCAGCGAGGTCACTCAGAGGAACAGGCAGATAAAGCAGTCCGTTCTCGTCCTCCTGAGCGAAATATTCAAAAACGGAAACGAGCTTTTTGCGGATAGTCCTTCCCGAGAGTATATCAAGATGTATCCTGCTGCGGCGCACGGCGGATCCGAGTACGTTCTGCGCGAATCTTCTGTGGCACGGACACAGCCTTTTGCACAAGCCCGTAATGCCTTCGGTGGCAAAAAAGCTGACGTCACAGTCGGTCTTTGCAAAAACGTAGTATAAATTTACGTCGCTTTCGGTGGATATAAGGCTCCCGAAAATATCGCCCTCAAGGTAAATATCGAGGATATTCTCCTCGCCCTGCTCGTCTATGCTTCTCAGACAGGCGGTGCCGCTGTGCATTATGCAGGAATATCCCGCAGCCTCCGAGAGCTTCATTATCACCTCGCCCCTTCTGAAGCTGCGCTTCTCAAGGTGCAGACACTCCGCAAGAAGGGCAAGCTCCTCATCGTTTATACCGTTTGTTACCGGATATTTATTCATTGTTGACCTCCTCTATATAATGTACCTTAAATTTGTGCAAAACGCTATATCTTGTATTATACGACAGAACTGTTGCAAATGCAACACCTATTCCGAAAAAAATAAGATAAAATAGTGTTCGTACACTTTGGAAACGGAGATGTTTTTTATGAAGATCATCAAGAGAAATTCCTCTGAAGAGGTATTCAACGGCGAAAAAATAGTAAACGCCGTTACCAAGGCGAACAACGCCTGCGAAAGAAAATACCTTACAGCCGAGCAGATAAGGGATATTGCCGACTACGTTGAGTACAAGTGCATGAAGATGGGCAGAGCCGTATCCGTTGAGGAGATACAGGATATGGTCGAGGATCAGATCATGGCAAAGGGCGCCTTTGAGCTTGCAAGACGTTACGTAAAGTACCGCTATAACCGCTCGCTTATAAGAAGGTCCAATACCACCGACAACAAGATACTCAGCCTTATCGAGTGCAACAACGAGGAGGTAAAGCAGGAGAACTCCAACAAGAATCCCACCGTAAACAGCGTTCAGCGCGACTATATGGCGGGCGAGGTAAGCAAGGACCTCACAAAGCTGATAGAAAAGCCCCACAGCTTCTCTACCGCCTGCAACATCGCTACCCAGATAATCGCTCAGGTGGCGAGTAACCAGTACGGCGGACAGAGCATAAGCCTTACTCATCTTGCGCCCTTCGTTCAGGTATCAAGAGAGAAGATCAAGCGCGAGTTCATGGCTGAGCTTGAGGAGATCGGCTGCGCTATTCCCGAGGACAAGATAAACGCCATAGTCGAGGAGAGGCTCCGCAAGGAGATAACCAAGGGCGTTCAGACCATACAGTATCAGGTAGTTACCCTTCTCACCACCAACGGACAGGCTCCCTTCGTAACGGTATTCATGTACCTCAACGAGGCAAAGGACGAGCAGCAGAAGGCTGACCTCGCCATGATAATAGAGGAGACTCTTCGTCAGCGCTATATCGGCGTAAAGAACGAGGAGGGCGTATGGGTAACTCCGGCGTTCCCGAAGCTCATCTACGTCCTTGAGGAGGACAACGTTACCGAGGACAGCAAATATTGGTACCTCACCGAGCTTGCCGCAAAATGCACCGCGAAGAGAATGGTGCCGGACTATATTTCCGAAAAGGTAATGCTTAAAAACAAGGTCGACAAAAACGGCGACGGTCATTGCTATACCTGCATGGGCTGCAGATCCTTCCTTACGCCCTACGTCGATAAGGACGGCAAGCCCAAGTATTACGGACGCTTCAATCAGGGCGTCGTTACGGTCAATCTCGTCGATATAGGTCTTTCGGCAGGCAAGGATATGGATCGCTTCTGGAAGATATTTGACGAGAGAATGGAGCTTTGCCACAGAGCCCTCAGAGCCCGCCACGAGAGACTCAAGGGAACTCTCTCCGACGCCGCGCCCATACTCTGGCAGTACGGCGCTATCGCAAGGCTCAAAAAGGGCGAGGTCATAGATCCCCTGCTCTACGGCGGCTATTCCACCATATCCCTCGGCTATGCGGGTCTGTGGGAGTGCGTTTACAGCCTTATCGAGAAGAAGCTCACCGAAAAGGAGGGCAAGGAGCTCGG
>CACWNZ010000173.1 GCA_902762335.1 uncultured Ruminococcus sp.
AAAATAATACAATCTTTTCATACTTTACCCCCTCATCATTCCTTCTTGAAACGTTCATATCCTAATAATACACCAAAACAAAAAAAGATACAATTTTTTTGCAAAAGATACCGCGAATATGATATAATTATTTTTATGACAAAGTGCAAAGGAGGAACACTATGAAATGGAAGGAGCATCTTAAGACGATCAACAAGCATAAGCTCACCGTTATGAGTCTGTGCTTCAGAGCGGGACTGTATAAGCAGGGGCTGCTGCACGATCTCTCAAAATATACTCCCGTAGAATTTCTTGTCGGGGCAAAATACTATCAGGGTACAAGAAGTCCCAATGCCGCCGAAAGGGAGATAAAGGGCTACAGCACGGCATGGCTTCACCACAAGGGCAGAAACAAGCACCACCTTGAATATTGGATAGACTATTCTCTTGACGAAGGCTCGCCTATGACGGGCATGAAAATGCCGATAAAATACGTTGCAGAGATGTTCTGCGACAGAGTAGCCGCCTGCAAGGTATATAAGGGCGAGTCATACACGGATTCCTCGGCGCTTGAATATTACGAACACTCGAAGGAGCATTATCTGATAAACCCCGACACCGCAAGGCTGCTTGAGTTCCTGCTGAAAATGCTCCGTGATAACGGAGAAGAGCTCACATTGCTGTATATAAAGCACAGGCTTCTGCACAAAAAGACGTATTGAAAGGACGGTAAAAATGAAAGCACGAAAAAGAGCCTTATCGGCAATAACTGCCGTGACCGCCGCACTTGCGCTGACACTCACCGGAGCTGTCGGAACAGCGCCCGCCTTATCCTATGAGGTATCGGCTGCGCAGATACAGAGCAGCGGGGTAAGATTTCAAAATGACAAGCTATCGCTCGGCATAGGAGAGAGCCTTCAGCTCAGACCCGTTGTAGCAAAGGGCGACAGCATAAGAAAATGGGTATCCTCGGACAGCTCGGTGGTCTTTGTAAAGGACGGCAAACTCAAGGCAAGAAAAACAGGAGAGGCTGTCATAACCGTGAGAACGGTAAAAAAACTGTCCGCATCGTGCAGGGTAAGGGTATACGCCGCGCCGAAGTCCGTTACCCTCAGCGATACACATATAACCATAGGCGTGGGCGAGAGCTATAAGCTCGGATATACTATACCCGAGGGTACGTTTTCGACAACGAGAAAATTTATCTCGACGGACAGCTCCATAGCCTCATGCACCGCCTCGGGTATGATAAAGGGCATAAAGCCCGGCAAGACAAAAATACGGCTCAGACTTCATAACGGGATCACTGCGGTATGTGTGGTAAAGGTGCTTGCGGCACCCTCATCGGTAAAGCTCAATAAGACCTCCGTTAAGGTCGGCGCGGGAGAGAGCTTTAAGCTGAAATGCACCCTGCCGGATAACACTGCCTCAAAGAAAAGAAGCTTCACCTCAAGCAATGCATCGGTCGCATCCGTAGCTTCAGACGGCACCGTAAAGGCGCTCAAGGCGGGTACGGCTTCAATAAAGGTAAAGCTCTATAACGGCGTTTACGCTTCGTGCAAAGTTACCGTAAAGAATGCGCCCAAGTCGGCTGTTATCGACCCGAGCAGTATGCCGATGTACGTCGGCGATACGGTAAAGCTTTACTGCGAGCTCCCCGAAAATACGGCATCAAGCGTAAAGAGCTTTTCCTCAAGTGACCCGTCCGTCGTATCCTGCACCAAGGACGGAAGGGTAAAGGCTCTCAGACCCGGCAGCGCTACCGTGATAGTAAAGCTCTATAACGGCGTGGGCGCTTCGTGCAGGATAACGGTCATAAAGAAGGAGCCGGAGCCCGAGCCCGTAAAATACACCTATATAGATCAGGATCTCACCGTTCTTGAGCCGGGTCAGAGCGTTAAGGCGGCATTCATTCAGAATGCGGTAAGCTGGTCATCGGGCGACAGCAGCGTTGCAAGGGTGAGCAGTGACGGAGTTATCACTGCGGTACAGCCCGGCACTGCGGATATAACGGTAAAGACAGGCTCAGGCAGCACGGTAAGGATCGCCGTTATAGTATACGGCGACAAGAGCTCATCGTATTTCCCCGATATAAACGAGATAGACGGTCTGCTGAACAGCGAGCCGCTTGAGCCGTCAATAAAGACGGGCTGCAAAGACCTTGACAATTTAGTGGACAGTATATTCTCTAAAATACTCAAAAGCAATATGACAAAGGCGCAGAAGGTACGCGCCTGCTACGACTATCTTGCATCAAACTTCGTATACGGCACGAATTACGGCTATCCCGATCTCTCGGGCTGTAATTATTTATCGGACAGCGAATACTTTATCGTAACCGAGGCTTATTCCTTCCTGCTGAGCGGGTCAGGCACCTGCGAGAGCTTTGCATCGGCGCTCACGGTAATGCTGAAAAGGCTCGGCTACCGCGCAGAAGTAGTCTACGGACTTGTGGGTCTGCGCGCAGGCGGCAAGGGCGGTCATTATTGGACCGACGTATCCCTTGGCGGAAAGCACTTCGTCTTTGATGCGCAGGTTGAGAACAACAACCTCGGCTATAATAAATACGTCAACCACTATTGGTACGGCATGAGACCCGAATATAATTTCCGCAGCTATGAATACAGCAGCTTCGTACATACCTATGACTTCATGAAATACTGATGCAAAAAGACCTTATACCGCAAAGCTCAGGCGGTATAAGGTCTTTTTTCTTCTCTGTCATATCGGAGTAAGACTGATAAAATATCCCGGAACTACTACAAAAGCAAAGAACAGCAGGCTTATCAGCGTGAACACAATAATAAACTTCTTTCCCATGCCGGGGTATTCTCTGACGTAAATACGATAGTTTATCACCGAGGCAAGCGAGCCTATCAGCGAGCACAGACCTGCGCTGTCAAGTCCGTAGAGCAGCGCGCCCTTGTTCAGCGCAAAGGGATAGAGCACTATGCCCGCAGGCACGTTTGAGATGAGCTGACTGAGAAGTATTCCCCAGACATATTCATGTCCTGCAACAGCATCCTTGAGAAAGCCCGAAATGCTCTCGTTGTGCGCTATAGATGACGAGAATATAAAGAAGCAAAGGAAGGTCAGCAGAAGAACGTAGTCCGTCTTTATAAGTATCCTTCTGTCGATAATAAATATCATACACGCTACAGCGGGGACGACATAGTACCAATACTGCGTTCTGCTGACTATAGTCGTTATCACCGCCGCAAACACGATGAGATAGGCTATCCTTCTTGCTCTGCCCTCTTTTTTCCATTCCCCCGCAAACGAGGGATCCGAAATGCTCGTCTTTTCCTTTATGTTTTTACGGTAGAGAAACAGCACGAAGGCAACGAGCAGTGCCCCTGAAATGAGCCATATAGGCATCATATAAAGAACGAACTGCCATGCGGATACGCCCGACTGCCCGTAGATAAAGAGGTTCTGCGGGCTGCCGAAGGGGGTCAGCAGTGAGCCTCTTATTGCCGCGATATTCTCCATAGTAATGACCGGCAGTATGTATTTTTCCTTGTCTCCCGCTCTGAAAAGTATTATCGTAAGCGGCACGAATATTATCAGCGAAATATCATTCGTCACGAACATCGAGGTAAAGAATACCGAAAACACGAGAAACATCGACAGCGCCGCCATAGACCGCAGCCTGCCCGCAAGCCTGAGCACGGGACGGAAGATATTTTCCTTTTTGAAGCCCTCAAGCACCGTGAGCATCATAAACAGCGTGCCGAGGGTGCGCCAATCTATATTTGAGAACAGCTCTGCCGAGGGCGGCGTGATAAACAGCGAAATGACCGCCGCAAGCACCGACACTGTGAGCATAAGCTCCTTTTTCAGATATTTCAAAACCTTTTTCATTTTATCACCTCGGTGCAGCGGCTCTTTTTTCGGTCATCAAACGGAAAGCTTTTTCAGGAACGCCTTTGTTCTGTCATTTGAGGGGTTGTCTATAACGTCCTTCGGGGCGCCCTGCTCTATGATATAGCCGCCGTCCATGAATATTACCCTGTCAGATACCGCCCTTGCGAAATCTATCTCATGGGTCACTATGACCATTGTCATTTTTTCCTCGGCAAGCTCCTT
>CACWNZ010000174.1 GCA_902762335.1 uncultured Ruminococcus sp.
GGTATGAAGCTTTCCTTCTCCAAGAGCTTACTATAATGGCGGTGCAACGCACCGCCCACCACAATTATTATTTATTCATTATTCTTTATTATTTTCTTCTTCCCGCGGCATCCGGCACGGCGCCTTTAGGCGCATGGTGCTATTCCCGCCGCCGCGCAGCGGAAGCTGCGCTTTCCGGCTGCTTCTCCATGAACTTCGATTTCTTCATTCTATCATACTTTCCGTGCCTGCTGAACGGCATACCGGATATGCCGCACTTTTGTAGCTTTATCTCGGTATGAAGCTGTCCTTCTCCAAGAGCTTACTATAATGCCCGAATCGCAACCGAAACTATTCACTTTTTGTTATTCTCTATCCACTTCTTCCGGTATTAAAATTTTACAAATTATTGTAGATATTTACAGAAAAGTATGGTAATATTATTGAATAAGGTTATTCGGGAGGTGGGGATATGAAAAGAAAACTGAGCCTGCTGCTTATCTGGGCGCTTGTTATGACGGCGGCTTCCGTGGGGTGCGGCGGCAAAAACGGCGGCAGATCCGCTGCGGAGAGCGAAACAAAAACGTCTCAGGTGATAGCGGAAACGAGCGTCAACAGTTCATCGAATAAGACAGTCAAACAGAGCGAGCCGTCGGACGATACGACCAAAACGAGTGAGACGTCAGAGGATACGACCAAAACGAGTGAGACGTCAGACGATACGACCAAAACGAGTGAGACGTCGGACGATACGACCAAAACGAGTGAGACGTCGGACGATACGACCAAAACGAGTGAGACGTCCGAAGATGAGAGCAGCAGTGAGCCGTATTCAGAGCCTGAGCCCGAGATACCACCGACAGCGCGCGCCGTTACGCTCAGCAAGCACGAGATATATCTTCACCCGGGTGAGCAGACCGAGATAAGCTACTATCTGACCCCCGAAAACGCCGCCCCGCCGGGAGTGACCTATTATATTAGCAACACGTCCGTATATACCGTAGACCCCTACGGAGTGATAACGGCGGTGGGACCCGGTAAGGCAACGCTGACAGCCGATTCCGAGCTCGGTCTGAGTGACGTATGCACCATAACGGTGACCGAGCGCGAGCAGAGCAGTGACTCTCCCGTTCCCGCTCAGGTCAGCGAAGCCGACTACAGTATACCCGACCGCATAGTAGATGCCTTCCGTCCGTACACCTCGGAGAGAGTATATAATGATATAAACAGTCTGTGCGATTACTATTTCAATATTCTCGCGCAGTTCAATATCGGTGAGAGCGAAAAGGGAGCTCCTATCCCCTGCGTAACGCTCGGAAAGGGCAAAAAGAAGGCGCTTATCGTTGCCGGCATACATTCAAGAGAGCATATTTCAATAAGCTTTACCATGCGCTGCATCGAAGAATTAGCCGATGCCTACACCCGCGGCGGCTATTACTGCGGCTACGATCTCCGCCGGCTTCTCAGCGACTATACCCTGTATATCGTGCCTATGTGCAACCCCGACGGAACGGATATCGCCACGGCAGGAGCCTCTCCTCTTGTCAGTCTCGGAAGCTTCGACCACGACAGCTGCAAATTCAACGCAAACGGAGTCAATCTTAACAGGAATTTCCCGTACTTCTGGAACGAGGTATACGGCAATACGAAGCTGCGCCCGGGCGACGAAAGCTATCCCGGCACAAGCGCGGCAAGCGAAAAGGAAACTCAGGCGCTTATTAAGCTCTGCGACGAAAACGAGTTTCTGTGGCTGCTCGATATGCATATTTTAGGCAACGGGATATATTGGAGCGACGAGGGCAACGGAAAGATAGACGGCGACTATCTTCTTGCAAGCTCACTTGCATCTCGCTGCGGGTACCGATTATTCCCCACAACAACAGGAATGCCCAACTACAGCAGCGGTCTTGAAAATTGGTTCAGAAGCGCGTACAAGCGCCCGGGGCTGTGCGTAGAACTGCTGCCTTACTCACAGGCGTATTACACTGATTTGTATTCGGGCTATAACGGCTATTTTGAACAGGCAGTAAATTGGCAGCAGACACGCTGCACGTTCCTTGAAGCAATGTCATGCATGAAATAAAAAGGAGGAATTTAACATGGGTATTCACATCGACACGGGAAAGCTTGCAGTCAGGCTGCTTGCCCGCTATCTTCACCTCACAAAAAGAGACGTCGGCAAGGACGCCGTGCTCAGGAAAAAGGGCGTGAAGCTCTCCGTTGAGGTCTACGATATAGAGGAGGCAGGCAGGCTTTGCATACTGCGCGTAAAAGCCCCTTTCGGCATCGTCAGATCCGAAGCCGTGGTCATTTCCGCAAACAAGAGAGATATGCCGCTTTTCAACGCCGATTGGTTCAGCATATTCGGCAGGGAAACTCAGATCTGCGAACTGTACGACGTGCAGACCGCGCCCTATCCTCAGGAGCGGCTTGACGAATTCGGGCGCATAAAGGAGCGTGACAGCGCCATAAAGGACATGGAAACAGAGCCTCATTGGTACGACGATCTTCTCTATCCCTGCTCGTACCACAAAAAGGGCGGCGCATCCGAACGCTTCACCGATGCCGTATTTGCCTATCTCAGAACATATATAGCTCAGCTTTCCTCTGCACCGGAGTGCGACCCCTTAGCCAAGCAGGAAAAGATAAACGAATTCGCTGAGCGTCTCCTCGCCGAGGAGGGACCCGCCGTTTCGATGATAAAAGGCACCTTCGGAGACGAAGCCGCCGAAACGATCATCGTCGGCTATATGTACGGAAATATCTGAGTGCTCTGTAAAAGCACCTTGCCGCCAACGCGAACGTCAGCGGCAAGGTGCTTATTTATTTGATTTTATTCTTCAACGATCTCGAACAGTTCGGGTGGAAATAGGTAATCGTCATCCAACTCCGTCATGATTCGGTACCAACCCTTTTCAATGGAAATAACATCGTACACTTTCCCGTTTTTTATGCCGACCATATCCATACCAATATATCTGACCTTCAATTCAACCGCCCCTCAGTGAAGTGTGCTCTCATAAAACAATATTCTGATCTGTCCGCCATTGGATTCCCAACTGACAAACGTGCCGAAGTCGTCCCACTTTTCGGGTATTTCTTCATTCGAAGCAAAGACCTTTTCAAACTCCTCTGCATCTTTTCGGTCGACAAGCCGGCCGGAAAGGTCTTCGCATTCGATCGTTTCGTCCTCAAATTGATTCCCTTCTCCGCAGTCGGGAAAAAAGACCTTCCCCATGCTGTCAGCCGCTTTCTGTACTATCCTGAAGAATGCTGTAAATTTAACGTTTTCCTGTGTTCTTAATCCGACCATTGCTTGTCACTCCCTTCGCTCGCTTACTGATGATCGTTTTGCCGGCTTCGATTTATTCAGAGAATACAGAAAAAAGAACAGTGAATAGAGAATAACACAGAACGCCCCGAGGTACGTTACTGTTAACTATTCTCTATTCACTATCCGTTGTTCTCTGAGCCCCCGAACGAAATGAGGGCATTTCTGGCGGAGAGTGAGGGATTCGAACCCTCGAAACGGTTGTAGCCGTTTACACGATTTCCAATCGTGCTCCTTCGGCCAGCTCGGACAACTCTCCAAAGTAAAAAACATATTACGTGCCTGAAGCACTTTGTTATTATATCATACCGTTCCTGATATTGCAAGTGTTTTTTATCAATTTTACAAAAATGCCGTTATATTTGTTTGGTGTTCCTGTTCTCAGCGCGGATATATTCTATCATCTCTTCCCTGCCGCCCTTAGTTATAGGGAAGGTCCTCTCGGCTATGATCTGATCCTTGCTTTTCTCATAGCAGAACATTCCCACCCAGGTCTTGACGGTCATCGAGCCGTCCTTTACGTCGGGCAGGATTATATAATGAAATTTATAGCTGCACTCAGTATATGGGTTATTATTCGCAAACCATTCTATTCCCGGCAGACTTTCACACAGCATATCTCGTCCTCCTCTTGCGGTTTTTATCCGACTATCCTATTATACATAATATAACAGGGTTATTGTTCCGCAGCAGAA
>CACWNZ010000175.1 GCA_902762335.1 uncultured Ruminococcus sp.
GCGGAAAAGGCGGGGGGAAGCTTCAGAAATTTGCCGACGCGGTCACAAAATACGGTACTGCGGCGGAGTTTCCCAAAAAGGACGGCATAGCCCTTGAAAAACAGCTTGCCGCATGGGCGGGAAGGCAGGGCTGTGAGCTTTCGTCGATAAATGCATCTAAGATAATAGCCATGTGCGGCACGGATATGACGGCTCTCAAGAACGAGGTGGATAAGCTGTGCGCCTATACGGGCGAGGGCAAGATAACCGAGGAAACGATAAGACTGCTTATTGCCAAAAATACCGAGGTGCGCATCTTTGCACTTTCGGACAGCATTGCGGCGGGCAACTATAACGAGGCGTACAGACAGCTTTACGGTCTTTTCGGGCAGAACGAGAAGCCCGAGGCCATACTCTCCGTGCTGAGCTCGGTCTACGTAGATACCTACAGGGCAAAGGTCGCCGCAGAGAGCGGAAAAAGCATTTCGGAGCTTGCCTCGGACTTCAGATACGGCAAGAGGGAATTCCTGCTCAAAAACGCATCGAAAAGAGCCTCGCGCTTCAGCATACAGGCTCTGCGCAGGGTGCTCGGGGTGATACTCGATACAGATATGAAGCTTAAAAGCACGGCTTCCGACAAACAGATACTGCTTGAAGCTCTGATAGCAAGGATCATTACAGAGACAAGAAACAGCGCGTGATACGGGGTGTAGTGATTGATAAGGATAAAAGAAGCGGTCATAGTAGAAGGAAAATACGATAAGATAAAGCTCTCGGGCTTTATAGACGGGCTTATTCTCACCACAGAGGGCTTCGGGATATTCAAGGACAAAGAAAAGCAGAGGCTTATCCGCCGCCTTGCCGAAACAAGGGGACTTCTCGTTCTCACCGATAGCGACGGCGCGGGCTTCGTTATAAGAAGCTTTCTCAAGGGCATAGTTCCGCCCGATAAGATAAAGCACGCCTATATTCCCGACGTTTTCGGCAAGGAAAAGAGAAAAACGACGCCCTCTAAGGAGGGCAAGTTAGGCGTTGAGGGCTTGTCGGAGGAGATACTCTCAAGAGCGATAGCCGCCTCGGGCGCAGAGTGCGAGCTTGAACGGGGCATAAAAAAAGATTCGCAGAGCATAACCAAGACCGATCTTTACGAATACGGTCTTACAGGCTCGCAAAACGCCTCCGCAAACCGTGAGGCGCTCAAGGAAATGCTCGATCTGCCCGAAAAGCTCAGCCCGAATTCTCTGCTTGCCGTGCTCAACTGCCTTATGACAAGAGAGGAGTTCATAAATCTTATTACCGCAAAAAGGGAGGAGGGGATAATATGCTGAAGGTAACTCTGCTCGGCACCTCGGGAATGATGCCGATGAAGGACAGATGGCTCTCGTCCTGCATTATAAGCGCGCAGGGACATTCGATCCTGATTGATGCGGGCGAGGGTACGCAGATCTCAATGCGAAGACTCGGCGAGAGATTCAAGCCTATAGATATTATATGCATAACGCACTTCCATGCCGACCATATCTCGGGTCTGCCCGGGATACTGCTTTCGCTCTCCAACGACGGCAGAACGGACCCGCTCGTTATTCTCGGCCCGCGCGGTCTTGCAAGGATAGTTTCCTCACTGTGCGTTATTACCCCCGGGCTCGGCTTCGATATTATATGCAGGGAATACTCGGACAAGGGACTCTGCTATAAAACGGACGACCTTACGGTAACCGCCTTTCCCGTTCGTCACGGGATCCCCTGCCTCGGCTATACTGTGACGCTCTCGCGCAAAAGGGAGTTCGACAAGGAAAAGGCGGCCGCAAACGGCGTTCCCATGAAGCTGTGGAGCACTCTGCACAAGGGCATTTCCGCAGAGCTGGACGGCGTGCGCTATGAGCCCGATATGGTACTCGGCAGAGAAAGAAAAGGGCTCAAGGTGACCTACTGCACCGATACCCGCCCGATACCCGCCATAGCCGAAAATGCCGCAGGCTCGGATCTCTTTATCTGCGAGGGAATGTACGGCGAAAATGATAAGCTCCCCCGCGCAAAGGAGACCTATCACATGATGTTCTCGGAAGCGGCAGGGCTTGCAAAAAAAGCGGGGGCAGCCCGTCTGTGGCTCACCCACTACAGCCCGTCTCTCACCTCACCCGAGGACTGCTTAGACACAGCCGCAGAGATCTTTCCCGCGGCGGAATGCGGCTTTGACGGAAAGACTATCGAGCTTGACTATCCCGACTGAATAAAAAGCAAAGCGAAGCGCCCCACAGGCAAATGCCGTGGAGCGCTTCACTTGTTGTATCCAATATTGAGGAGCAAGCTGTATTCAGAGCTTTATCAGCCTGTTGAGTCTTACGGAGAGCAGGGCGGCGACACCGATCTTTGCCGCATCAAAGGGCAAAAACGGGAATACGCATAAGCTCAGCGCGTTAAGAACGCTCATTCCGCCCTTCGTGCTGTTATAGACGACTATAAACCAGACTGTGCCTATAAAGTAACACACGATCAGCCCTATAGCCATTCCAAGAGCGGTAAGCCACAGCTTGCCGGGAAACCTGCTTTTGAAAAAGCCCGTAATTACGGTTATCGCAATAAAGCCTATGATGTATCCCCCCGTGGGACCTAAAATTGCGGCGGCACCGCAGGTGAAATTTGAAAAAACGGGTATGCCCACAGCGCCCAGCAGTATATAGATCAGTACGCTTGCCGTGCCTTTTTTCAGCCCGAGTATACTGCCCGCAAGAAAGACTGCCAGTGTCTGAAGCGTAAACGGCACTGCCGCAGGAACGGTTATCTGCGCGCATACCGCTGTCAGCGCGGTAAACAGGGCTATCAGCACCATATCACGGGTGTTCTGCCCGAGCCGTGCCGATCTCCGCCGTGAAATATCCGATTTATTTTCTTTCTGATCGTTCATCTGATCTCCTCTTTTCCTTTTCCCTTTGAAGGTATCATATCACAAATAACGGCTATTGTCAACCCTGAATCGAAGTAAAAGTTGACAATAGCCTGTTTTTTCCTTATCCTCAGTCCTGAAGCTCTGAGCCGAGGGTATCAAGAATATCCGCGACGGTCTGAGGCTCAAGCAGGATCTTGCTGCCGTAGCCTGTACAGCAGCAGCCTCCGCCGTTTTTGATCATCACATAGGTGATGAGCGTTTCGCCCCGTTGGTTTTTATAGGGCTTGACGACCTCTAAGTAAAGCCCGTTCCTTTTGCCCTCCTCCATTTCTTCATTCAGGATCAGCTCGTTCAACATCAGATCGGTATTCTTTCCCGCCTCGTCAACAAGCCGGTACAGGCGGTCAAGATCGACCCCCTCAAGGCTTACGGGCTTGTTCTTATACAGCACCGTGAAACTCTCAGGGCTTATCCCGCCTTCATTTGCTGGACTGTCCTCAGACAAGCTCCCGATGAGCTTTGCGCTATCTTCGTCAGACCTCTGTGTCTCAGATGATGATGATTCCTCTGTGCTTATCCCGATAACGGCAGGGCGTTCCCGCGACGGCGCAGCTTCACCGTTCCTGTCGGCGGAGCAGGAGCATAGCGTGAGCGCGGCAAGTACGCAAGCAACGGCACAGGAAACAGATTTTTTTATCATGAAAGTATTCCTCCGTTTGATCATTTATCTGATAATACGCCGGGAGCGCATCAGGTTACAGGATTTTCTGAAAATTACGAAAAAAATACAGCAATGACGTTTCCGAGCTATTTCATAGCAATGACTTGATTTTTTGCCGCCAATGGCTTATTATTTCACTATGAGATATAATGCATGAAAAATAATGGGGTGAGCGTTTGCTTAAGAAAAACGAGATATATACGGCAGAGATAACCGATTACACCACAGAGGGAAGCGGCGTGTGTAAAATTGACGGCATCGCGGTGTTCGTGCCGTCGTCTGCGGCAGGCGACATTGCAGAGGTAAAGATACTCAAGACCGCCAAAAGCTACGCATACGGTAAGATAGAGAAACTGATAAAGCCCTCGGAGAGCAGGGTGTGTCCAGACTGCGAGG
>CACWNZ010000176.1 GCA_902762335.1 uncultured Ruminococcus sp.
GAGGAGGCTTACTTCCTTAAGATGTCCCCCTTTGCGGACAGGATAGAAAAGCTGCTCACCGAGACGGATTATCTCCGTCCGAAAACAAGGGCGCAGGAGCTTGTAAACAACTTTATCAAAACGGGTCTTGACGACCTCTGCGTTTCAAGAACGAGCTTTACCTGGGGTATTCCCGTAAGCTTCGACACGAAGCACGTCGTCTACGTCTGGATAGATGCGCTCTCAAACTATATCACGGCGCTCGGCTATGAAAACGGCGCCTATAACGACTACGATAAGTTCTGGCCCGCAGACGTCCACATGGTGGCAAAGGACATCATGCGCTTCCATGCGATTATCTGGCCCGCAATGCTCATGGCTCTTGAGCTTCCGCTGCCTAAGCACCTTGCCGTTCACGGCTGGATAACCTTTGACGGCAAGAAGATGAGCAAGTCCCTCGGAAATATCATAGACCCGCTTCTTTTAGGTGAAAGATACGGCGCCGACGCTATAAGATACCATATACTCAGAGAGATGGCTCTCGGCTCGGACAGCTCCTTCTCCAACGAGATAATGATAAACAGGATTAATACCGACCTTGCAAACGGTCTGGGCAATCTTGTATCGCGCACCGTTGCAATGGCGGAAAAATATTTCGGCGGAACACTGCCCGAGGAGCAGGAGAGCGGCGAATTCGACGACGATCTTATAGCTCAGGCGACGGCTCTCAGCGACAAGGTAGACGAGTTTATCGATAAGACGCAGCTCAACAGGGCGCTTGAGGAGATATTCAAGGTCGTATCAAGGGCGAATAAATATATCGACGAGACTACACCGTGGATACTCGCAAAGGACGAAAGCAATAAGCCCCGCCTTGCCCGTGTGCTCTATAATCTGCTCGACACTATCAGGATAGTATCCACTTTGCTTTCGGCGTTCATGCCAACTACTATGCCGAAGGTATGGGAGCAGATAGGCGCGGACGAGAGCGCCGCAAGCTATGATAACTGCGGAAGCTTCGGCGTACTGCCCGCAAACGTCACCGTTCATAAGGGAGAGATGCTCTTCCCGAGGATAGACGTCGAAAAGGAGATAGAGGAGCTTAACAAGCTCATAGGCAGCAACAGCGAGGAGAAGCCTGCGGAAAAGGCTGATGAAAAAAAGCCCGCCGAAAAGCCCGAGGGTCTTGCGATGATAGGCATAGAGGACTTTATGAGGGTCGAGCTGAGGGCTGCAAGGATAACGGCGTGCGAGCCTGTTAAAAAGGCAAAGAAGCTGCTTAAGCTCACTCTTGATGACGGCGCGGGCGAGCGCACCGTAGCAAGCGGCATAGCGCAGTATTATAAGCCCGACGAGCTCATAGGCAAAACGGTGATACTCGTTGCCAATCTTAAGCCCGCAGTGCTTTGCGGTATCGAGAGCAACGGAATGATACTTGCCGCAGACGGCGCAGACGGCGTCAGGGTGGTATTCCTTGACGGTGTTGAGCCGGGAACAAAAATAAGATGAAGCCGTACCTGCGGGAACGGTCATTGATACAGGTGACAGTACAGAGCAGAAAATAATTACAGAGGATGTGTTTTACTTGGCTGCCGTAAAAAGAATATTTGTAGAAAAAAGAGACGGCTTCGACGTTGAGGCGTCTAACCTCAGAGCCGATCTGAGAAATAACCTCGGACTTACCGCTATAGAAAAGGTAAGGATAATCAACCGCTACGATATAAGCGGTCTTGAGGGCGAGAGCTTTGAGAAGGCAAAGAACACCATACTCAGCGAGACTAACGCCGATATGGTCTATGAAGAGACGCTGCCCGAGGATAAGGACTTCCGCATTTTTGCAATGGAGTATCTGCCCGGTCAGTACGACCAGAGAGCTGACTCCGCCGCGCAGTGCGTACAGCTTCTCACTCAGGGCGAAAGACCCGAGGTAGTATCGGCTAAGCTAATAGGCATAAAGGGCGATATCACCGACGAGGATTTCCTTAAGGTACAGCATTATCTCATAAACCCCGTTGAGGCAAGGCTCGCTTCTCTCGAAAAGCCCGAAAGCCTTGACATGAAGGCGGACGTTCCCGCTGACGTTGCCGTGGTAGAGGGCTTCACCTCATGGGACGATGAGCAGATGAAGGAATACTTCGGCAGCATGGGCTTTGCTATGACCCTCTCAGATCTTAAGTTCTGCCGGGATTACTTCCGCGACAACGAGCACCGTGACCCGACGGTAACGGAGCTCAGGGTCATAGATACCTATTGGTCGGATCACTGCCGCCATACGACCTTCCTTACAAGGCTCGAAAAGGTAGAGATAGAAAAGGGCGCGCTCTCCAAGACGATAGAGGACGCTCTTGCCTTGTATTATGAGAGCAGAAGGGAGCTTTACGGAGAGAATACCGACCGTGACGTTTCCCTCATGGATATGGCTCTCACGGGAATGAAGCTTCTGCGCAAAAAGGGCATGATACCCGACCTCGACGTCAGCGACGAGATAAACGCCTGCTCTATCGAGGTACCCGTTACCATAGACGGCGAAACCGAGAAATGGCTCGTTCAGTTCAAGAACGAAACGCACAACCACCCCACCGAGATAGA
This sequence comes from uncultured Ruminococcus sp., assembly GCA_902762335.1. GTDB lineage: Bacteria > Bacillota > Clostridia > Oscillospirales > Acutalibacteraceae > UBA1213. Next base: position 2,569 of record CACWNZ010000176.1, read on the forward strand.
GCCCTTCGGCGGTGCGGCTACCTGTCTCGGCGGCGCTATAAGAGATCCGCTTTCGGGCAGAGCCTACGTTTATCAGGCGATGAGAGTTACGGGCTCGGGCGACCCGACCGTACCCTTTGAAAAGACAATGGAGGGCAAGCTCCCCTCAAGAAAGATAACCACGGGTGCGGCTGCGGGCTACAGCTCCTACGGCAACCAGATAGGTCTTGCCACAGGACAGGTTACTGAGCTTTACGATAAGGGCTACGTTGCTAAAAGACTCGAGATAGGCGCAGTTATCGGCGCTTCTCCCAAGTCAAATGTTATACGCGAGGTGCCTGCTCCCGATGATATTATAGTCCTGCTCGGCGGAAGAACGGGCAGAGACGGCTGCGGCGGCGCAACAGGCTCGTCAAAGGCGCACACTATGGAGTCGATAGAGACCTGCGGCGCCGAGGTACAGAAGGGCAATCCGCCTACAGAGAGAAAGATACAGAGACTTTTCAGAAACAGCGAAGTCTCCACGATGATAAAGCGCTGCAACGACTTCGGTGCGGGCGGCGTATGCGTTGCCATAGGTGAGCTTGCCGACGGTCTTACGGTTGATCTCGACAAGGTTACGAAGAAGTATGAGGGTCTTGACGGCACCGAGCTTGCTATTTCCGAATCACAGGAGAGAATGGCAGTAGTTCTTGCGCCCGCTGACGTTGACCGCTTTATAAAGGAGGCAGGCAAGGAGAATCTTGAGGCTACCGCCGTTGCGGTAGTCACCGAGACCCCGAGGCTCACGATGAAGTGGAGGGGCAAGACGATAGTCGATCTCAGCAGAGCCTTCCTTAATACAAACGGCGTTACACAGACGGCTCAGGCTTATATAACCGCTCCCGAGGCTGATAAATGCTACCGCAAAAAGGCTCCCGCAGAGCTTGAGAATATGGATACGGCAGAGGCGTTCGCGGCAAACCTTGCCCGTCTTGAGGTCTGCTCTCAGAAGGGACTTTGCGAGCGCTTCGACTCAAGCATAGGCGCGGCTACGGTGCTTATGCCCTTCGGCGGCGTTACACAGCTCACCCCGCAGGAGGGTATGGCGGCGAAGATACCGCTGCTCCACGGCGAAACAGACGATGCTACGGCTATGGCATACGGCTATATCCCCGGCATAGCCCGCTGGAGCCCCTTCCACGGCGCTGCCTATGCGGTCGTAGAATCGCTCTCCAAGCTTCTTGCGATAGGCGCAGACCCGATGACCGCAAGACTTACCTTCCAGGAGTATTTTGAGCGCCTGCACGACGTTCCCTCACGCTGGGGCAAGCCTGCTGCGGCACTCTTGGGAGCGCTCACCGCGCAGATCAAATTAGGTCTGCCCTCGATAGGCGGCAAGGACAGTATGTCCGGCTCGTTTGAGGATCTTGACGTACCGC
>CACWNZ010000177.1 GCA_902762335.1 uncultured Ruminococcus sp.
TGTTCCTTCTTTCTGCTGTTTCTCACACCGTATACTACCTCGCAGCCCTCGCAGTATTTGTCTATGAACTGATCTATTACCTCTATGTCGTCCTGAAGGTCGGCGTCAAGCGAGATAACGCAGTCGCAGCCGTGCTTTTTCGCCGTCATCAGTCCGCTGAGAAGGGCGTTCTGATGTCCCCTGTTGCGCGAGAGCTTTACTCCGCCCACGTACTTGCTCTCCCTGCTCTTTTCCGAGATGATCTCCCAGGTCTTGTCCTTGCTGCCGTCATCTACAAAGAGCATTCTGCTGTCTTTATCTGCCTTGCCGCATTTTATAAGAGCATCAAGCTTTTCGCTGAGACGCTTTATGGTTTCATTCAGGACTTCTTCCTCATTATAACAAGGAACAACAAAATATACCTTTGGCATCGCCGTGTTCTCCTTAATCTTTTTATGCATTGGTAGTTTTTATCACGCAGCCGGATTCTCACCCGCTGCCGTCTGTTTTGGCGAGAGCTTTACGTTTACCGTATAGCTGCCCTCAAGCCAGCACTGCGCGAAGGGGTCTTTGAATTCAAGCGTTACGGGGCGCTCAACGTAGCCCTCGGTCACGGTAGATTTATCCGACATATCTATGACCGCCGTTACCGAAAGCGGCGAGAGAAGATTCACCCTTGAGGTGGGACCTATCACCTTTACGGTGAGGCTCTTGTTCGATACGACAGCGTTCTGCTCGGCGCCCTGATTCTTTATAACGAAATTCGATGAAGTAAGTGTCATGGTCTTTTCGGACATACCCGACATATCAAAGCTTACCTCGGAGGTCTCTACCGAATTGATATTCCTGCAGCCCGAGGGTATCTCAAGGGTCACGGTAAAGCTGTTGTTCTCTTTAGTGAGCTGTGAAAAATCTATTGCAGAGGTGCTCACAGACGTGACGTTCAGATTCTTGGGCACCGCAAGCTCTATTGTCGAAGGCTCTATCTTTATAAGATCGTTGTCGAAATCAAGCTTTTCGGGGATATTGTTTATCTTCGGGATTATCGGAACGTGCTTGACGTCAAGTATCGGCACGGTAGCATCTACCTCTGTTACGTCAGCGGTGATATATTTGCTGCTTATCTCATTGCCCTTCCCGTCATAGAAAACGAGCGGCACCTTGACAACAGTTGTCTGCGAGAGCGTTTCGGTAAAGGTATAAATAGCATCTACCTCGGCAATGCTGTTTATCACCGACTCTGCCCCCGAGAGCTTCACGGTCGTCCTTGAAAGCAGGGTCTGCGAGGCATAGCATGAGGGATCGACGGAATTTACCGCCACCTTGTCGGTTATCGGTATCATTCTTCCCTCGTCGTATCTGTCCACGAACACGTTTATGCTTGAGGGCGATACCGAAGATTCAAACGAATAGTCGGTCTTTACGCCGCTTTTGCGCGGCACAAGATCTATCGTGTAATCGCCCGGGGCATCTATGAAGCTCACGTCGGCGGCGGTGATGAATATATCGTCCTTAGTAACGTTGGTAACGACGAGCGCGTTGCCCGAGATCTTCACCTCTGCCTTTATGTCATCTGTGTTGAAATAGCGCATATCGTCGGTAAGCTCAGGCAGGTTTATCGGAATATCCGTTACCGTGAAGATAGACGACTCCTGCGTTGTCGAGGCAACGTATATCCATGAGATAAACGCAACGAGAATGGAGAAAAACATGACGAATTTGTCGTTGTAAAAAAGCTTGAAGCTTATCTTATTTTTTATCTTTTTCATCTTTGCTTTCCTTCCTGCCGCCGGGTATTATCGGAGTCCTGTCGGACTTTTCCTCCTGCTGAGGAACTATCATTTCCTCAAGCGCGACGTTCAGCGTCTCACGGGTATAGTCACGGGTAAGAACGCCGTTTACGGCTACGGATATATTGCCCGTCTCCTCGGAAACGACCACGACTACCGCGTCGCTCATCTCGCTTATACCTATAGCCGCCCTGTGGCGCGTGCCGAGCTCGGAGCTGACAAGGCTGTTGTTGGGGGTAAGCGGAAGAATGCAGCCTGCGGCGTAAAGCTTGCCGTCGCGCACTATCATTGCGCCGTCATGCAGCGGAGCCTTATTGAAGAATATGTTGCCTATCATAGATACCGACGGCTCGGCATCTATAACGGTACCCGTATTTATTATATCTCCAAGCCTTGTCTGTCTTTCAAATACTATAAGCGCGCCCGTTTTGGAGCGCTGAAAATTGTTTGCCGCCTCGGATATGCAGTTGATAGCAGATTTTACCTGCTTTATCTTTTCCTCCTCCACGGTCTTTCCGCCCGATATGGAGTTCCAATACTTTGCTATCTTGCTTCTGCCGATATGCTCAAGCGCGCTTCGCAACTCGGGCTGAAAAACTATGAGCACCGCAAGCACCGAGAATTGGAAGAAGGACGAGAAAAGGGCGTTGAGCATCTTAAGACTGAATATGCCCGATATGAAAAACGCCACGAGAAGTATAAGTATGCCCTTTACGAGCTGCTCGGCTCTCGTCTCACGGACTATCTTTATGAGATTGTAGATTATGAACGATACCACCATTATATCGAGAACGTCAGTCGCCTTGAAGGTCATCATCAAGGAGATGAAGCTGTTAAAGGTATTAGTTATCGATTCCCACAAATTGACTCCCCCTTTATCGTCGTCTTTACGGGCAAAGCGCCCTGTATATCCACGCCCCCTCGTACCATTAAGGCGCGGGGACGTATTATTCCGCAATTATATTTTATCACAGATAGAAATTTATTCAACAGTTTTTTTATAATTTCAACAAAAACCTGCACAGGAAAAGCACGGCAGCCGCAGGGGTACGCCGTGCTTCTGATTCTTCTCATGACGAGGCTGTTCTTTTTATCGCATAAAGAGCCGTGTCTATATCCTTTGCCGTGGTAAATACCGACGGAGAAATTCGCACCGCGCCTTTCTCCTGTGTTCCGAAGGCTCTGTGCGCCGCCGGACTGCAGTGCAGACCCGCGCGCACGGCGATACCGTATCTGCCGAGCTGTCCCGCCGCCGTTTCGCTGTCGATATTCGTGAAATTGAACGATAATATCGGCACAAAATGCCGAGGCTCGGGCTCGGGCAGATAAAGCTCTATGCCCTTTAGAGCTCTCAGTCCCCTGTAAAGGCGCCTTATAAGCATGAACTCGTGCGCGGCGATCCTTTCTATGCCCTTATCCCGCACAAAATCCATGCCGGCTCTCAGTCCCGCAATGCCCGATACGTCCGGAGTACCGCTCTCGAGTCGGTCGGGCAGCTCTGCGGGCTGCATGAACGAAAGCGAATAGCTGCCCGTGCCGCCCTCTGTCAGCGGCTCGGGTATGCGGTCGCTCCCGACTATCAGCATTCCCGCCGACATAGGACCGTACAGTCCCTTATGCCCCGCAACGCAAAGATAATCTATGCCGCTGTCCTTTATATCTATAGGCACCACGCCTGCGCTCTGCGCTGCATCTACGGCTATCAGCAGACCGTACTCATGCGCAAGAGCGGCAAGCCTTTCTACGGGCAGCCTTATGCCCCATACGTTAGATGCCTGAGCGCAGACGATGAGTCTGGTCTTTATGGTTATCGCCTGACGAAAGGAATCCACCGTTCTGTCGTTATCGGCGGGGTATACCTTTACTGCCGTGCAGCTCACCCCCCGCGCCTTCATGCTCTCTATAGGTCGCATGACCGCATTGTGCTCAAGCTCAGACACGATAACGTGGTCACCGCTTTTAAGCAGTCCCTTTATCACCGTATTGAGCGCCGCCGTGCAGTTATGCGTAAATACCACGCTGTTTTCGGAAGGAGCGTTGAAAAGCTCCACCGCAGCCTGTCTTGCCCTGAATATCTCACCCGCGGCTCTTAAGGATGGCTCGTGACCGCTCCTGCCCGGGTTTGCGCTCGTTCTCACGGCAAGGGCGCAGGCCTCGCGCGCCGCAAACGGCTTTGGAAAGGTCACCCTTAGTCCGTTCTGTCTCAGCAGCTCCTCGGCTTTTGCCGTATTGCCCCTGACGTAAAGACCGTAGCCGCAGCCCTGCCGCATTCGGCTTTTAGGCACCCGCTCTATTTCGCAGGGTATCCCGTTTCTTCTCAGCAATTCTCTGCCTCTCATCGCGTTTGTTATTGATGACATGATAATAAGAGGCTTTTCCATGTTTATCACCTCACTGTTCCCGATAACAGTTTATGACGGAAAAGCCCCTTATGTGAAGCGCCCGTCCGCGCATAAACACACGGACGGGCGATAATTATTTGAAATTTTATCAGATACCCATGCAGCTCTTTATCGAGGCGTACAGTCCGTCGGCGATCTCTCCCGCCTTCTCCTGTGTCTTGCCTACTCCCGTGAGATATACCTTTATCTTGGGCTCCGTGCCGGAGGGTCTTACTATAACGCAGTTGCCGCCCTCAAGCGAATACGCAAGCACGTTCGACTTGGGCAGGTCTATCGTCTCGGTTTCCCCGCTTACGAGATCCTTTTTGTATGACTCAAGATAATCCGCGATCTCAGTCACCTTAAAGCCGCTTATCTCCACGGGAGCGTTGCTGCGGAGAGAGGACATGATACTTGCCATCTTCTCCATGCCTGCGGCTCCGTCAAATTCAAAGCTCTTCGTTCTGTTGAGATAGTGACCGAACTCCTCGTAGATCGAGGTCATCACTTCGTCAAGGCTCTTGCCGTTCCTGCGGTAATAGGCAGCCATCTCGCAGATGAGCATAGACGCAACTACGGCGTCCTTATCCCTGACGTACGTACCGGCAAGATAGCCGTAGCTCTCTTCAAAGCCGAAAACGTATCTGTTTTCTTCGTTTTTCTTCTCAAGAAGAAGTATCTGCTCGCCTATATACTTGAAGCCGGTGAGCACTACCCTGAGCTCGCAGCCGTACTTCTCGCTGATCCTGTCTACGAGCTTGCTCGTTACTACGGTCTTGACCGCAACGGGCTCTGCAGGCAGAGTACCGTTCTGCTTGCGGCAGGAAAGAACGTAATTGAGCAGCATTATACCCGTCTCGTTGCCCGTCATCAGTCTGTAGCCGTCCTTCGTCTTTACGGCTATGCCTACACGGTCGCTGTCGGGGTCTGTAGCAAGAAGCAGGTCGGCGCCCGTCTTTTTGCAAAGCTCAAGACCAAGCCCGAGAGCCTCGTGCTCCTCGGGATTGGGATAGGGACAGGTCGTAAAGTTCCCGTCGGGCTTTTCCTGCTCGGGAACTATCGTAACGTCCTCGACGCCTATCCTGCGGAGTATTTTCCTGACGAGCTTATTGCCCGCGCCGTTGAGAGGCGTATAGACCACCTTAAGATCCGAGCCCCTGCAAACGTCCGCATTGACGGTCTGCTCCTGCACCCTGTCAAGATATTTTTCGTAAAGATCGTCGCCGATCCACTCGATAAGACCGCTTCTGACACCCTCTTCAAAATCTATCAGCTTTATGCTGTCTCCGAAGTAGTCTACACTTTTGATCTCTTCAAATACGGCGTCCGCATATACGTCCGTCATCTGACAGCCGTCGGCGCCGTAGCACTTGTAGCCGTTGTACTGCGCACGGTTATGGCTTGCGGTTATCATTATGCCTGCGCTCGTGTGCAGCTCCCTTACCGCAAAGGAAACGACCGGTGTCGGCTGAAGTTCCTTTGAGATATAGACCTTTATACCGTTTGCAGCAAGCACACGGGCAGCCTCTCTTGCGAAAAGGTCAGCCTTGATCCTCGAATCGTGTGATATTGCCACAGAAGGATCGGTACACCTGCAGTTGATGATGTTGGCAAGCCCCTGAGTAGCCCTTCTTACCGTATAGATATTCATACGGTTAGTTCCCGCGCCGATAATGCCCCGGAGTCCTGCCGTGCCGAAGCTGATCTCGCGGTAGAATCTTTCATAGATACCGTCCTCATCGTTCACCAGCCCGCCGAGCTCGTCGACGAGGTCCTTATCGTCCGTCGCATTCCTGAGCCACTGCTCATATTTTTCCTTTATCTCCATAAAAATTATCCCCCTAACCGAAAACGACGTTTCCGCCGTATCCGCATTATTATAAAAATAATATCATATTTTTCCTCACGTTTCAACAGCAAACTTGATTTTTGCCCTTGTTTTTTGCTGTTTTTCTCAAACTCAAAAAAATAAATAACAGCACGAAGGTTTTTATGTCACTTTGCACGAAGGTTTTTTCTCCGCCGTGCAGCCTCTGTATTTCAAAGCGCGGTACGGCACTGCGGGGCGGTTAGAGAATCAGAAAAATAAACAGAAAAATCATTGGTATTTATTAAAATTATACATAATTAGGGCTTGTATTAGTCGTGATAATAAGTTAAAATAGGTCTTGGAAATAAACGTAGGATTTCCGAAACGGAGGACAATAAATGGAAAAGGAAAACCCTAGCGATATTATTACCGGACCCGACAACACCGGAACAGCCGTTTCAGTTCAGAACGAGGACGAGGTCTATCCCCTGCTTACGGAGAAAAACGATACGGTCGAGCCGCGTACCGGAAAAAGAGGAACGGGCTTCCGCATATATACGCCCGTAATAATAGCTGCGGCGGTGCTTTTTGTCACCGTTATCATCTTTACGGCATGGAAGCTCTTTTTTGAAAGGGACGTTAAAGGAACGTGGACCTTTGATTTTACCGAGTACAGGATCCGTCCGCAAAGCGGGTATACCATGGAAGACGTAAGGAAACGGATGCGGGACAGGACGCCGGAAACAGGCGCGGCGCTGTTTGGTCCGGAAGGCCGGCATATCCTCTTACTGCATGCTCATGAT
>CACWNZ010000178.1 GCA_902762335.1 uncultured Ruminococcus sp.
CGTCAAAAACTGCCCATTCCCTGCCGCCTGATCTGAGCGCAGAGATAACGTCATCGAGAGAGCCGTTTTTGCGTGACGAGCTGCCGCCCGTTACTATCAGCGCCCTTCTGCCAAGAGCCGCAAGCTCCTCTGCGTGCCGTTTGACCGCATTTATCTCACTGTATACCGCTATATCAGCGTTCATTATCTATCTCTCCTATATATCAAAGCTTACCGAGCCGTCCGCGATATGATATACCGCGCCGACGACCTTAAGCCCGTGTTCTTCTTCCCTGCGTATATCGAGACTGCTCTCGATAATATCCATGCTGCGCTTTACGTTGAGACAGCAAGCCCTGTACGGGTCCTTCTCATCGCCTATGGCAAGGCGTATCTCGTCCGTGATAAACTTGACGTAGCCCTCGGGGTCGTGGTTTATGGCAGCGTCTACAGCGCCGCAGTGGTCGTGTCCGAGCACGACTATGAGCTTTACCCCGAGATGTGAGGCCGCGTATTCAACCGAGCCGAGCTGATGGTCGTCCATTACGTTGCCTGCCACCCGTATATCAAACAGCTCGCCTATGCCCGCATGGAAAATGCTCTCGGGAATGACCCTTGAATCTGAGCATGAAATTATCACCGCGTAGGGCTGCTGACCGTGAAGCGCTGTTTCCCTTCTTCTGTGCAGGGATACGTCGGGATAGTCGCAGGCGTTCTCAATATAAAGCCTGTTGCCCTCTTTTAGCTTTTCGAGTGCCTCTTCTGCGCTGATGTTGTTTTCGATATGCATATTATCTCTCCTTTTGTTATTCTGACGAGCCTATCAGCCTGCGTATCTCTTCCGTGCTGTAAAGCATGGTCTTACCGAGATCATAGCCGTCCGATACAGCCGAGACCGCGGGAAGCCTGCCTGCAAGATCCTCTCTGAGCGCATGTATATCAAGCTTGCCGTTTTCGCTGAGGGGAAAGCTCTCGTACACGAAAATATGCGAGGGGATCTTATATGAAGAGAGCTTCTTCTTCAGCTCAGAGATCATGAACGCAGCGACCTTTTCGTGTTCATCAAGTGGAACGGGTTTTTCCGTAACTATGCACGCCTCAACGCTCTCTCCCCATATACTGTGAGGAAAGCCCATTACCTTTGCGCTCCTTACTCCGTCTGTCTCAGTAAGCGCCTGTTCTATCTCTGCGGGAGAAATATTCTCTCCGCAGCGGATTATTATATCCTTTAGCCTGCCCGTGAGCTGGAGCATATCGCCGTCTATCAGCCTGCCCACGTCTCCCGTATGCAGAAAGCCCTCATCGTCAAAGGGAGAGACGGTCCCCGGAAGGATATGTCCTACCGATACCGCCCTCGTTTCGAGCGTATCGTCGGGCGCAGCTACGGATATAACGGGCGAACATTCGGTCTGACCGTAGCCGCAGAGTATCCTTGCCCCGCCGAATTCACGCTCAAGACGCATCATCTCGGCAGGCGTGGTAAAGCCACCGCCCACGATACACAGGTTGAGTCTGCCCTTTACCTTTTCTTCAAAATGCGGCAGCCTTGTGAGCATCGCATATACGGCGCCCACGGAAGCCATATCGTCCACCTCACCGCTGCCTATTACCCTTGCAACGGTATCGGGCTTCAGATAAGGGGTAAGATAGACCCTCTTTCCGCAGGACAGGAACACATGACATACGAGAAGTCCGTAGCTGTGAAAAAGCGGAAGCGCGATAAAGACCGTATTGCCCAGCCCGCTCTTTAGTATCTCATAAGCTCCTACGGCATCGTTAATGATCGAATATGACGACAGGCACACCGCCTTGGGCTTCGAGGTCGTGCCTGTTGTGAAAATTATAACCTGAGTGTCGCGGGCTTTTACCGGAGCGGCAGAAAAGGACTTTTCCGTACGGCATTGTGCAAGCGATGAGATAGCTATTACCCTGTCCCGGGGTATACCTGCTATATCGGCAGCGGCGTACGGCGCATCGGGCTGAGATATTCCCGCCCTGCACCCGCCGTACAGTATCATTGAAGCGCCCGCGTTTCCCGCAAGCGCGCCTGCATCCGCAATGCTGATGCCGTAATTCATCAGAACGGCAACGCCGCCGACAGCCGTTACCGCATAAAAGGCTATGAGCCATTCAAGGCTGTTGAAACCCCATATCACGGCTCTGTCGCCCTTTTTCAGCCCTCTCTGCAAAAGCTCTGCGGCGGCGCTCTCAACGCGCGCAAGAAGCTCGCCGTATGACAGCTCCTCATCGCCGCAGGCTGCAGCGGGTCTGCCGCCGTAAGCCGCGCTTTGTTCCTTAAGGAATTCGTAGAATGAAAGCTCCTTCCTCTCCAAGCTCTCACCCCTTTCAAACTTATCTCTGTTTTATTATGATAACACAAACGTACAATTTATTCAATACCGCGCCGGCGAGCCGCCGGAACCGATTGCCGGCGAGCCGCCGGAGCCGATTCGCGGCGCGGCTTTCTTATGGTATCAAACTTTATGCCCGCGGCACCCGGCACGGTACATGATACTATTCCCGCCGCCGCAGCCCGAAGGGCTGCTTTCCGGCTGCTTCTTCATGAGCATCGATTTCTTCATTCTATTATTGTTTCCGTGCCTTCTGAACAGAATACCGGATATGCTGTGCTTCCGCAGCTTTCTCAAGGAATAAAGCTTTCTTTTTCAAGAGCTTTTATTATTCACTATTCATTATACTTTTTTTCTGTCCGCGTCCATGCTGAATTGCCGTATTCGCGGCAAGAAAAGTTATGATTTTTTGAAGCGGAGCGCGAACACGGTTGCGCACGGCGGGCTTGACAAGGGACGGGCGGGGCTGATAGAATTAAATATCGGAAAGGGGCGGGAAAATGGTATATATTTTGGAAAATACGGACAGGATCATTGAAGGATCCGAGGACGAGCATTCGCGTTTTCTCAGCGAAGAACGCAGGGAAAAGACAGGCAGATACCGCTCGGCGCAGGACAGGATAAACGGCTGCGCCGTGTATATGCTGCTGAGATACGCTCTGATTAAGGAATACGGATATTGCCGCGCGCCCGTGTTCCGCTTCGGCGAACACGGAAAGCCCTATCTTGCAGACAGAGAGGATATATTCTTTAATATGAGTCACTGCAAAAACGCCGTGTGCTGTATCGTTTCGGATAAGGAGACCGCTATTGATATTACGGATATGCGTGAGGTCAGACCCGCGGTAATAAGAAGGGTATGCTCCGAAGCAGAACGGCAGATCATTAAGGAGAGCGCCGAGCCGCAGAGAGCGTTCCTGAAAATGTGGACGAGAAAGGAATGTCTCTCAAAGCTTTCGGGCAGGGGAATGTCACAGCCCTTCATAGAGCTTACTGATGAGCTGTCCGAAGCGGCGGGACTTCATACCGTCGTGTGCAGAGATCATATATATACTTATTATTCTTCTGCGGAAGAAAAGACCTTAACTCTGCCCGACGAGGAAGATCTTGTGAGGTTTTTGCGGGAAAATGCCCGCTGAGCCTAAAAAAATCCCCAAAAAATTTGAATTTTGCGAAGCTTTGGTATATAATATAGGTCAGCGCATAAAACGACGCATATAAACGGGCGTTTCTGACGCCCGAAAGAAAAAAGGAGAGGTCAGAATGACAAAGATAGATATTTTCTCGGGCTTTCTGGGCGCAGGCAAGACCACCCTTATAAAGAAGCTCATCAAGGACGGCTATCAGAACGAGCAGTTAGTGCTTATTGAGAACGAGTTTGGCGAGATAGGCATAGACGGCGGTTTTCTCAAAGAAGCAGGCATACAGATAAACGAGATGAACTCGGGCTGTATCTGCTGCTCGCTTGTGGGCGATTTCAGACAGGCTCTCACAAAGGTGCTTGAGGAATACCACCCCGACAGGATAATAATCGAGCCTTCGGGCGTAGGCAAGCTCTCGGACGTTATAAAGGCAGTAAAGACCGTTGCAAACGACGAGGTCGTACTGAACAGCTTTATCACGGTCGCAGACGCTTCAAAGTGCAGGATATACATGAAGAACTTCGGCGAGTTCTACAACGATCAGATAGAGAGCGCAAGCACTATTATCCTCAGCAGAACACAGAACATCACCGACGAGAAGCTCGCGCAGGCGCTTGAGCTCATCAGGGAGCACAACAAGAAGGCGGCTGTAGTTACTACCCCGTGGGACGAGCTTACGGGCGCTCAGATACTCTCAGCCACCGAGGGCAAGGCTCTGCTTACGGCAGATGATATTCATATCCATGATGACGATGAGGAATGTGACGATCCCGAGTGCGAGTGTCATCATCACCACCATGACCATGACGAGGACGAACATGAGCATCATCATCACCACCACGACCATGATGAGGACGAACATGAGCATCATCATCACCACGGACATCACCATCACCATGCAGATGAGGTATTCATAAGCTGGGGCAAGGAAACGGCAAAGAAATACACTCAGGACGAGATAAAGGCTATCCTTGCCGCCCTCTCGGACAGCGACACCTACGGTATAGTTCTTCGCTCGAAGGGCATAGTTCAGTCTACTGACGGCACTTGGATACATTTCGACTTCGTGCCCGAGGAGAGTGACGTGCGCACGGGCTCGGCTGACTATACGGGCAGGATCTGCGTTATCGGCTCTAAGCTGAACGAAGAGGCGTTGGAAAAGCTTTTCTGATACAGGAGGGAAAAATATGAATGCAGTTCCCGTATATTTGTTCTTAGGCTTTCTTGACGGAGGAAAAACGAGCTTCATGCACGAAAACCTCTGCGACGAAGGCTTTATGAACGGCGAAAAGACCCTTGTCGTTCTCTGCGAGGAGGGCGAAACCGAGCTTGATACAAGAAAATACGTCGGCGGCAGGAACGTGACTATCGTTACGGTAGATGACAAGGAGCAGCTCACGGAGGAGTTCCTCACGACCGAGTTCAAGAAGTCAGGCGCAGAGAGAGTTCTCATCGAGTACAACGGTATGTGGATGCTCAGCGACCTGGGAGCAGTTCTTCCTCAAAACTGGCAGGTATATCAGATAATGATGCTTGCCGATTCAAACACCTTTGATATGTACAACAGCAATATGCGTCAGCTCGTATATGACAAGATAAACGCCTGCGAGGTGGTTTTCTTTAACAGGTTCAGCGACGACGTAGACAAAATGAAGCTGCACACCATAGTAAGGGC